>JAAWNI010000198.1 GCA_022798855.1 Lawsonibacter sp.
ATCGCAGGAATCCTTTGTGGATTTCAAGATTTTTTAACGCCGCAGGGCGGCAAAAGAACCGTTCAGACGGTCGTTTGAGATTGTGAATACAGGTTCTTAATCCAAAATTCCATCCAGCGTCTCAAACAGCTTATTCACGTTGATGGGCTTTACGATGTGGCCGTTCATGCCGCACCGCAGGGCTTCCTTCCGGTCCTCCTCAAAGGCGTTGGCGGTCATGGCCAGGATGGGGATGGACGCCAGCTCCCTGTCCTTCATCCCGCGGATGGCTTTGGTCGCTTCGTAGCCGTCCATCTCCGGCATCTGGACGTCCATCAAAATCAGGTCGTAATATCCGGGCTTGGACTGGCTCAGCATATCCACAGCCACCTGCCCGTTTTCCGCCACCTCGATAGTGAAGCCGGCGCCCTCCAGAATCGCCACCGCGATCTCCTGGTTCAGCTCGTTGTCCTCCGCCAGAAGGATGCGCCCGGTATGCTGCTTCTCCGGCGTCCTGTCAACGGAGCCCTTCCGCTCCTTCTCTGTGGACACAATGGAGTGCAGGCACCGCCGCAGCTCGGACTGGAACAGGGGCTTGGCGCAGAAGGCGGTCACACCGGCCTCCCTCGCCTCGTCCTCGATGTCCGACCAGTCGTAGGCGCTGAGGATGATGATGGGGACGTCCTCCCCCGTCTCCTTCCGGATCCTCCGGGCGATCTCCACACCATTCATATCGGGCATCAGCCAATCCACCACATAGACGCTGTAATTGTCGTTGCGCATCACGGCCTGGCGGGTACGCAGCACCGCTTCCCGGCCGGACAGGGTCCACTCCGCCCGCAGGCCCATCTGCTGGAGCATATACGACACGCTGTCGCAGGTGTTGAAGTCGTCGTCCACCACCAGGGCCCGGCAGTTTTTCAGTTTAGGGATCAGCGAGGGCTCCTTGGGCCCGGAGCCCAGCCGGAAGGTGAACCGGACGGTAAACTCGGTGCCCACCCCCTGCTCGCTCTTTACGTCGATGGTGCCGTTCATCATGTCCACAATGTTTTTGGTGATGGCCATGCCCAGGCCGGTGCCCTGGATTCCGCTGATGGTGGAGTTGCGCTCCCGCTCGAAAGGCTCGAAGATATGCTCCATAAACTCCTGGCTCATCCCGATGCCCGTGTCCTTCACGCTGAACTCATAGTTGGCGCTGCCCATCGAAGCGCCGGGCTTTTCGGTGATCCGGACGCTGACGATCCCGCCAGCCCCGGTGTACTTGACGGCGTTGCTCAGCAGGTTCAGCAGCACCTGGTTCAGCCGCAGCTTGTCGCAGTAGATATCCTCGTCGATCACATCCACCGCGTCGATGTAGAGGTCCAGCTGTTTGGCCCGGATGTCCGCCTGCACCATGCTGCGCAGGCCGTGGAGGATGTCGGGCAGAGTGCAGAGCGTCTCGTCCAGGTGCATTTTTCCGCTCTCGATGCGGCTCATGTCCAGGACGTCGTTGATCAGGCTCACCAGATGGTTTCCGGAGGTGAGTATCTTTTTCAGATACTCCTCCACCTGGTCCTTCCGGTCGATGTTGGTGATGGCCAGGGTGGTAAAGCCCACGATGGCGTTCATGGGGGTGCGGATATCATGGGACATGTTGGACAGGAACACGCTCTTGGCCTTGCTGGCCCGGTTGGCCTGGGAGAGGGCGTCCTCCAGCAGGGTCTTCTTCTCCATCTCACGCTGCGTCTCCTCGTCCACGTTGCGGAAGCCCAGAACCACCACCCGGCGGTCCGTCCAGTCGCCAATGCGCACCACCTTCACCTGGAAGTACTTCATTTTGTCTTCGCATATCGTCCTGTAATTGACGGTGTGGACCCCGTCGTCCTCCAACTCCCGCTTCAACGCCTCCGGGGAGCAAAGCTGCTCCATGAGCCCGCGGTCCTCGACGTAAACGCAGTTTTTGATGTACTGCCCCATACATTCCTCCATTTGCAGCTCCCCATCAAACATCTGCTGCAAAATACCCATGGGGCAGTCGTTCATCCGAAGGGATTTCCCGATGCCGGTATCCAGGTCAAAGGTGCAGACCAGGCTGAAATCAATGCTCAATGCCTGGACCAGCTCCGCCTGGCGGCGCTCCTCCTCCATCCGCGCCTCGTTCTCCCGCCGCTTCTGGGCGGTGCAGTCCAGCAGGAACCGCTGGTAAAACAGCTCGCCGTTCTCCTCCATCAGCTTGACATTGCCCATGACGTGGAGGGTTTCGCCGTCCCTGTGGCGAACCTGATACTCAATGTTGACGTTGTCGCCCACCTTGCTCAGCCTTGCGATGCAGGCGTTGAGCCGCTCCCGGTCCTCATCCGCCACAGAGGAGACCACCATGTCAAATCCATCGGCGACCATGTCCTCTGTGGACTCGTAGCCCAGGATTTTCAGCGCCGCCCGGTTGATGCTGAGGATGCGCTTGCCGTCAATGGTGTGGCACATCACGCCGCAGTCCATCGTGGTAAAGAGCGTCTCCAGCTCCCGGTTCTTATTGATGATCTCCTGCTCGTAGGACCGCTCCTGGGTAATGTCGATGGCAACGCCCACCGTTCCCATCACCACGCCGTCCACGTTGTACAGGGGGGATTTATAGGTTGTCAGCAGCCTGGTCCCATCACCGGTCTGTACTGTCTCCTCCGCGACGCAGGTCTTTCCCGTCTCCATAACGATCCGCTCCGACTCAATACAGGCGGGATCGTCGAACTCCACATCCCAGATATAGGCGTGGCCCCGGCCCTGTACCTGGTCTTTTGTCTTGTTGACCGTCTTGCAGAAGCTGTCGTTCACTTTCTCGTGAATACCATCCTTCGTCTTATACCAAACTAAATTCGGCACGCTGTTGATGGTCGTCTCGAGATATTGGTTCAACTGCCAGTAGTCCTTACTCAGCTTGCAGGCCCGCTGCCACCGCAGAAACCGGAAGCCCAGCTCCGTCTCTGACAGGGGGGCCGGCCAAATATCGGAAATCTCAGGAAAGCTGCCCGCCAGAGCCGCCATCTGCTCCCGGCCGGCCAGAAGGATCAGCTCCGCGCCCTCCCGCTTATCCGCCAAAAGCGCCTGGACCGTTTCTTCCACGTCCCGCCCGCTTACATCGGCCAAAATCAAATCCGCCCGCGCCGCCAAAGCGCGGTCCGGCTCACCGCTCGATGAAAACAGATGGCTGAAATTCTCCAGTGGGGGCATTTTTTCAAGCGCCTCTAACACGCCGCTCCGGCACCCCGCCAAGTAGAACTGAATCTGGCAGTGATACATGGTTACTTCCTCCCTATGGGCCACAAAATCTGGAATCCTAAACGGCTGGACATGCGCCCCTCCAAGGCCCTGCCTCCCGCCGCTGTCAGCAATATCCCGATACCTTCTTATTTTAGCAATTCTAACCCCCGCTGTCAATAATTTGGGCCTTTTCTAATTCATCTTATCGGCGTACGGACGGGCCGAATGCAGCCATTTTGGGCCGCCTGCCGGCCCTAAGAAAAATTTGCAAAAAATCTCAAATTTTCTGTTGACAAGCGCGGGATTGTCTTGTATAATAATCAAGCCGTCGCAAGTGCGGGGCGCAGACAAGGGAGCATAGCTCAGCTGGTAGAGCACATGCCTTACAAGCATGGGGTCACAGGTTCGAGCCCTGTTGTTCCCACCACTATCCCCGCATCTTTAACTACCTGGCGCGGTAGTTCAGTTGGTTAGAACGCCGGCCTGTCACGCCGGAGGTCGAGGGTTCAAGTCCCTTCCGCGTCGCCATTTTCCTTCCCTCCGGAAGTGAAAATTTGCCTCTGTAGCTCAGTTGGTAGAGCAGAGGACTGAAAATCCTCGTGTCGTTGGTTCGATTCCGACCGGAGGCACCATTCCCCCGCAGGTTTGCCTGTGGGGGAGCAAAACGCGAGTGTAGCTCATCTGGTAGAGCGCCACCTTGCCAAGGTGGAGGTAGCGAGTTCGAGCCTCGTCACTCGCTCCAAACGG
>JAAWNI010000199.1 GCA_022798855.1 Lawsonibacter sp.
CTTGAAATCCACAAAGGATTCCTGTGATTTTTTGCCTTGCAGGGCGGCAAAATTCCTCGTCCATCCGGCATTTTCACTTATGAATACAGGTTCTTATTTCTCTGTCTACTTGACGTGGGCAGTTCACTTGGAAAAATTGGGAATCCGGCATATGCTGACCCGCCCTTACACACCCAGACACAATGGCAAGGTAGAGCGCAGTCACCGTAAAGATAACGAAGAATTCTATGCTTCTGAAAATTCTTATCTTTCCAGAATTTTCAGAAGCACTTTGCTGTCAGGCAGTGTCAGTACAACCGCTTTCCTGTGCGTCCCCTTGCTTGGCTTTCCCCTATGCAAGCATTATCCGATTTCTCGCCTTTATAACTCTTATTGCACAAACCTGCAAGTTTGGACACTCCCGGCGTTGCAAACCTCTTGACAAATCCGCCGATTCCGGCTAATCTTAACTATGATTTTAACGAAAGAAGGCGTTCTCCATGAGCGATTACAAAATTAACACCAAATGCGTCCAAGGGGGCTACACCCCCGGTAACGGCGAGCCCCGGCAGATCCCCATCATCCAGTCCACCACCTTTAAGTACGCCACCAGCGAGGACATGGGCAAGCTCTTCGACCTGGAGGCCAGCGGCTACTTCTACACCCGCCTCCAAAACCCCACCAACGACATGGTAGCCGCCAAAATCTGCGACATGGAGGGCGGAGCCGCCGCCATGCTCACCTCCTCTGGCCAGGCGGCCAACTTTTACGCCGTCTTCAACATCGCCAACTGCGGCGACCATGTGGTGGCCTCCTCCACCATCTACGGCGGAACCTACAACCTCTTCCACGTCACCATGCGGAAGATGGGCATTGACTTCACCTTCGTCTCCCCGGACTGCACCGAGGAGGAGCTGAACGCCGCCTTCAAGCCCAACACCAAGGCGGTTTTCGGCGAAACCATCGCCAACCCCGCCCTCACTGTGCTGGACATTGAGAAGTTCGCCAAGGCCGCCCACGCCCACGGCGTGCCCCTGATTGTGGACAACACCTTCGCCACCCCGGTCAACTGCCGCCCCTTTGAGTGGGGCTGCGACATTGTCACCCACTCCACCACCAAGTATATGGACGGCCACGGGGCTGGAGTGGGGGGCTGTATTGTGGACAGCGGCAGATTCGACTGGCTGGCCCACGCCGGCAAGTTCCCCGGGCTGTGCACCCCTGACGACAGCTACCACGGCATTACCTACGCCGAGAAGTTCGGCCTGGGGGGCGCCTTCATCACCAAGTGCACCGCCCAGCTGATGCGGGACTTCGGCTCCATCCAGTCCCCTCAGAACGCCTTCCTGCTGAACCTGGGGCTGGAGAGCCTCCACGTCCGGATGCCCCGCCACTGTGAGAACGCCCTGGCGGTGGCCAAGTACCTGGCGGGACACGAGAAGATCAGCTTTGTCACCTACCCCGGCCTGGAGGGGGACAAGTACTACGGTTTGGCCCAAAAGTATATGCCCAACGGCACCTGCGGCGTGGTGTCTTTCGGATTCAAGGGCGGCCGGGCCGCGGCCGAGACGTTCATGAAGCACCTCAAGCTGGCCGCCATCGAGACGCACGTGGCCGACGCCCGCACCTGCACCCTCCATCCCGCTTCCGCCACCCACCGGCAGATGAACGACGAGGAGCTGGCCGCCGCCGGCATTACGCCCGATCTGGTCCGTTTCTCCTGCGGAATCGAGGACGCCGCCGACCTGATTGCCGACATCGAGCAGGCCCTGGCCCAGGTGTAAGGAGGTGGCGGCATGAAAAACGCTGGAACCATATTGATGTACAACTGCTCCGGCCCGGAGTTCTCCAGGTTGAGGCAGATCTTCGCCATGCTCCGCCTGCGGATGCGGGTGGTGGAGCCCGACCGGTATCACGTCTCTCTGGGGGAGCTGTCCCAGGGCAAGGGGGAGCCGGGAGAGCGGAAGGAGCCCCTGCCGGAGGTGATGCTGGTCTTCTGCGGCCTGCCCAAGGCCCTGCTGAATCAGGTGCTGGAGGTGATCCGGGTGGCCAAGCTGCCGCCCATCCCCATGAAAGCGGTGCTGACGACCGCCAATCAGGAGTGGGACACCCTCCAGCTCTACGAGGAGCTGTGCAAGGAGCGGGAGTCTGTGGCCGCTGAGCAGGCCTGATTGGGATTTTGAACCTGTGTTTTGATTCCAAACCGTCCCCCAAGCCCCCCTCCTGGAGGGGGGTGGCACGGCGGAGCCGTGACGGGGGGAGTTTTGATAGAAAAAAGCGGCATAGAATTCCTCAGCCACCACTTGCGGCGATGCCAGCTCCCTCAAAGGGGAGCCTTAGAAAATAATAGCGTATTGTTCCACAAGCGGAAACGGCCGCCCTGAATGGGCGGCCGTTCTCATTTTTCTATCAGGATGATGTCCTCTCCAAAGCGCTTCACGGCGGTCCAGGGGATGACCTGATCCTCCTCCCGGCCCAGAAGGCCGAAAAACCTCCTCCGGCCGGGGACCACCAGAGCCCGGACCTGGCCGGTTTCCAGGTCCACCTCCATGTCCCCCACGTAGCCGTACCGGGAGCCGTCCTCCACGCTGATAACCTCTTTATACCTGAGCTCGGCGATTCTGCTCTCCATATCCATTCCCTCCCAACGCTGTTGGTTCAGAGTATGCGGGGAGGGGGATGTCCTATGCGCTGAGAAGGCCCTTTTTGACCAGAAACTCGTGGGCCGTCTGGGCCACGTCCTGGCCGTCCACGTCCACGGCGTAGGTCAGCTCCACCATGTCCTCGCTGGACACCTGGCCGGTGAGGAGCTCCAGCACCTGCTCCAGGTTGGGGGCGGCGTCGTAGAAGTCGGAAAACAGGTCCTCCCGCACCAGGAAGGCCCCGTAGTACTCGGGGAAAAAGCCCAGGTCGTCCTCCAGGATGGTGAGGCCGGCCCGCTTGTTCAGGCCGTCGGTGGCGTAGACCACCATCACGTCGAAGGCGCCGCTCTCCACGGCGCTGTATTTCAGCACCACGTCTACCGGCTTGGCGGACCGGAAGCGCAGGCCGTAGAAGTCCACAAAGGGCTGGAACTTCATGCTGCCCTCCTCGGTGTAGAACTCGTGCTCCGCGCCGAAGTCCAGATCCCCGGCCACGGGGGCCAGGTCGGAGACCTTGGACGCGCCGTACCGGTCAATGACGGACTGGGTGACGCCGATGGAATAGGTGTTGTTCAGCCCCACCTTGCCCAGCAGACGCAGGCCCTCCCGCTGGCCCACCATGTCGTTGGCGAAGTCGTACAGGCTGACGCCCTGGGGGATGTCGCTGGTGTCCAGCCCCAGGAAGGTGGTGAGCACCGTGCCGTCATAGCTGAACATCAGGTCGCAGCTGGGATTGGACCCTTTCAGCTCGTTGTGGTTGTTTACCTGGGTCATCTGGTCCAGAATGACCACCTCTAAATCGGTTTTGTCCTCCACCAGCAGCTCCACCATGGCGTGCATCAGCTTCACCTCGGAGTAGTCCCCGTCGTAGAGGGTGAGCTGGCCCTCGGTGCGGCTGGGCAAGAGGGTTGCGGCCACCAGGGCTATGCTGGCCAGGGCCAGGACGGCGCCGCCCGCCGCCTTTAGGGGGAGGGGCAGCTTGTTGCGGTGGTTGCCCGACAGCCGCCGCTCCACCCAGCCCAGCCCGGCGTCCAAAGCCAGGGCCATGGCCATCAGGACGGCGGTGCCCCCCAGGATCATGGCCATATTCTGCTGGCGGATGGCGGTGTAGAACAGCCCGCCCAGTCCGCCGCCCCCCACAAAGGAGGCGAAGACGGCGGTGCCGATGGCGTTGACGGCGGCGATGCGGATGCCGGTGACCAGCATGGGGGCGGCCAGCGGGACATCCACATGGAACAGGCGGTAGGCGGGGCTCATGCCCATGCCGGCGGCGGCCTCCTTCAGGTGGCCGGGCACCTGGGACAGGCCCAGGGAGGTGTTCCGGGCGATGGGCAG
>JAAWNI010000200.1 GCA_022798855.1 Lawsonibacter sp.
TCATCCGCCCGCAAGGTGACGCGGCACAGCCCTTCCGGACGGGCGGGTATTACCCGCCCCTACAAAATCACTGTTGGTAATTTAGAAGATTGCTATAGTTCGCAGATTTTTATGTAGGGGCGGACATTGTCCGCCCGCGGGCGCACAGTGTGCGCCCCTACAGAGCACGCCAATCCGCGTGAGCGCAATAAAATGCGCGGTAGGACGCTCCCCCGCGCCCGCCTTGGATTGACCGTGAAATTTTCTGTGGTATAATGGAAAACTGCCATACAGCCCCAAGGCCCTTGGGGCTGGACCAATGATAAGGAGGCGATTGTGATGACCCCCTCTCTCGACTGGCTGGCCGACCCCACGGTGTTCCAAGTGAACCGGCTGGACGCCCACTCCGACCACCTGTGCTTCGCATCGGCGGAGGAGCTGGAGCGGGGAGCGAGCTCCCTGCGCCAGCCCCTGGATGGGCTGTGGCGCTTCGCCTGGAGCAAGCGCCCCGCCGCCCGCCCTGCGGACTTCTGGCGGGAGGATTTTGACGATTCTGATTTCGGGGCCATCCAGGTGCCCGGCCATATGGAGCTCCAGGGCTATGGGCAGATCCAGTATATCAACACCCTCTACCCCTGGGACGGCCATGGGGAGCTGCGCCCCCCGGAGGTCGGCTGGGAGGACTGCCCGGTGGGCAGCTATGTGCGTACCTTCGACCTGGACCCCGGCCTGCGGGGCAGGCGGGTCTGCGCCAGCTTCCAGGGGGTGGAGCAGGCCTTCTATGTGTGGCTCAACGGGCAGTTTGTGGGGTACGCCGAGGACAGCTTCACCCCCTCCGACTTCGACCTGGCCCCCTATATCCGGGAGAAGGGCAACCGGCTGTGCGTGGAGGTGTACAAGCGCTCCAGCGCCGCCTGGATCGAGGACCAGGACTTTTTCCGGTTCAGCGGCATCTTCCGTTCCGTGTACCTCTACGCCAAGAGGTCGTTCCACCTGGCCGACCTGTGGCTCCAGGCGGGGCTGGAGGAGGACAACGCCACCGGCACCCTGTCGGTCCGCCTGCTGCTGGAGGGGGAGGGAAGCGTCCACATGAAGCTGTCCCACCCCGCCCAGGGGACCCTCTTTGACGGCCCCCTGGCGCTGGCCCCGGAGGGGAAGTACCGGCGCAGCCAGCCCTTCCGCTTTGAAAATATCCTCCCCTGGGACCACGGCCACCCGGAGCTGTACCAGGCGGTCCTGACCCTCCGTGGGGCGGACGGGGCGGTTTGCGAGGTGGTCCCCTACAGCATCGGCTTCCGCCGGTTCGAGCTGAAAGACGGCCTGATGCTCCTCAACGGCCGGCGGCTGGTCCTCAACGGGGTCAACCGCCACGAGTGGAGCCCGGACGCCGGCCGGGCCATCAATATCTACGACATGGCCGCCGCCATAGACACCTTTAAACGGAACCACATCAACGCCGTCCGCACCTGCCACTACCCCAACCAGACGGCGTGGTACCACCTGTGCGACCAGAACGGCATCTATGTCATGGACGAGGCCAACCTGGAGAGCCACGGCTCCTGGCAGAAGCTGGGGAAGGTGGAGCCCTCCTGGAACGTGCCGGGCAGCCTGCCCGAGTGGCGGGGCTGCGTGGTGGACCGGGCCAGGTCCATGTTCGAGCGGGACAAAAACCACGCGTCCATCCTCTTCTGGTCCTGCGGCAACGAGTCCTACGCCGGGGAGGGCATCCTGGCCATGGCGGAGCTTTTCCGGGAAAACGACCCCAGCCGCCTGGTCCACTACGAAGGGGTGTTCCACTGCCGGGAATTTGACCGCATCTCCGACGTGGAGAGCCGGATGTACGCCCCGCCGGAGGAAATCCGCAGGTATCTGGAGGGCAAGCCCAAAAAGCCCTTCATTCTGTGTGAGTATATGCACAACATGGGCAGCTCCCTGGGGGGCATGGAGTCCTACATCCGCCTGGGGGAGGAGTTCCCCCAATATCAGGGCGGCTTCATCTGGGACTACATGGACCAGGCCCTGTGGCGCACGGACTGCAACGGCCGGCGGGTGCTGGGCTATGGCGGGGACTTCGGCGACCGGCAGACCGACTACGCCTTCAGCGGCAACGGCATCGTCTTTGCCGGCGGCACCGAGAAGCCCGCCATGCAGGAGGTGCGGTACTGGTACTCCACCCCGGCACAGCGGGCGGCCCACGACGCGGCCAATGAGCGGGCAAAACGGGCCTTGTCCCTCCCCCCCATGGCTGTGAAAAAATCCCCCCTCCGCATCACCCACGGGGACGGCGCCCTGGGGGTGCGGGGGGAAGGCTTCGAGATTTTGTTCTCCTATCCCCAGGGCGGTCCGGCGTCCCTGGTCAGCGGAGGGCATGAGTGGCTGTGGCGGCCGCCCCGTCCGGCCTACTGGCGGGCCCCCACAGACAACGACCTGGGGAACGGCTTCGCCCTGAAAAGCGCCATCTGGGCGGCGGCGGACAGCTGGCAGAAATGCGAAAACATCGAAATTCTGGAGGAAAGTGGGGAAAGGGTCCGCATCCGCTTCACCTACACAGCCCCCGCCATGCCGGGGCTGTGCACCCAGGCCGCTTATACGGTGGAAAGCAACGGCCGCCTGACGGTATCAGCCCACTACCACGGGGAAAAGGGCAGGCCGGAGCTGCCCCTGTTCGGCCTGCGCTTCGCCACGCCGGAGCTGGTGGAGCGGGTGGAGTGGCTGGGCCTGTCCGGGGAGACTTACCCCGACCGGAAAAAAGGGGGCGTCTTCGGCTGGCACCGGGAGCGGCCCCACATCCCGCCCTACCTGGCGCCCCAGGAGTGCGGCTGCCATGTGGACGCCCGGGCCCTCCTCCTGCGGGCCCCGGACGGGGGCAGGCTGGCGCTGGAGATGGTGGATTCCCCCTTCGCCTTCTCCGCCCTCCCCTACACCCCCCAGCAGCTGGAGCAGGCCGCCCATGTGGAGGAGCTGCCCGTCCCCGTCCGCACGGTGGTAACCCTCTGCGGGGCCATGCGGGGCGTGGGCGGCATCGACAGCTGGGGCAGCGATGTGGAGGAGGCCTTCCGGCTCAGCGGGGCGGAGGACCAGGAATTTACCCTGCGGTTGATTATCTAGCGGCATAGAATACGCTCCCTTTCGTGGCCCGCGCCACTGGAAGGGGGCGTATTGACATTTTTCAAACAAGCCCTAAATCTTGTCCAAATACCATTTGAGCGAAATCAAGCTTTCCTCTAAAATCGTTGTATCAATCATTGGAGGGAACAGCATGAGCCAAAAAACTTACGGATACATCCGCGTATCGACCAAGGACCAGAATGAGGACCGGCAGCGTATTGCCATGCGGGAGTTTGGAATTCTGGACCGCCATGTATTTATGGACAAGCAGTCAGGCAAGGATTTTGAGCGGCCGGGATACAAGCGGCTCATCAAAAAGCTAAGGCCGGGCGACATTCTTGTGACCAAGAGCATCGACCGGCTGGGCCGCAGCTATGAGGAGATTCTGGAGCAGTGGCGGCTCATTACAAAAGTAAAACAGGCATCCATTGTGGTATTGGACATGCCCCTGCTGGATACCCGCCAGGGGCGGGATCTGACCGGGCTGCTGATCGCCGACATTGTGCTGCAGCTTCTCTCCTACGTGGCGCAGACAGAGCGGGAATTCATCCGCCAGAGGCAGGCGGAGGGGATCGCGGCGGCGAAGGAGCGGGGGGTGAAATTCGGGCGCAGGCCCATGGAGCGGCCCGAAGAATTCCATTCCCTCTGTGAAAAATGGCGAAACGGACAATTATCGGCCCGGAGCGCGGCGGCCAGCCTCCATATCACCCACAGAACATTCCTCAAATGGGCGGCGGATATCCCATCTGACTGATAAAAAAGTACAGATTAGTATCCGCGGGCGGATGCTTGGATTTTTGCTGGTAATTGCAGTCAACAGTGGCTTTATTATATCAAAACCGATTGGGAAATGCAATA
>JAAWNI010000265.1 GCA_022798855.1 Lawsonibacter sp.
TTGAGGCCATGACCCATATACCGAATCATGATACACCACCCTGGCTATGGTCCGAGCGGTAGCCAACCCGCCGCAGGCTGTAGGGGGTGCCGGAAAAGCCGTGGAGGTAAGTCCTGTGGAGCGGTCCAGCCAGCCGCCGCCCGTTGCTCAGCATTTACAAATTTTATAGGAGGTAATGAAATCCGCCAACAAAGAGACGGATTTATCTACAATTATGAAAGAAATGAAACAGGTCCCGTTGGGAGAACGATACATGTTGACAGTGCGGGAGGCTGCGGAATATTTCGGTATTGGGGAGCACAAACTTCGAGATCTTCTTGACAGAAATCCTGACAAAAATTTATCTGTATGGAATGGAAATCGCCAGCTTATTCGCCGCAAAAAATTTGAAGAATACCTTGATGAGTGTGAATCCATTTGATGATGTGATTCTATTACTTGAAATCCAATGAAGGGCATGGTATAATACTCAAGCCCTGCCATGTCCTTTTCTGAAAGGGGTATCCATGTCAGAAAAGAGACGAGATAGCAAAGGTCGTCTCCTTAGAACAGGGGAGAGCCAGCGTGCCGATGGAAAATATGAGTACAAGTATGTGGATGCGAAAGGGGTGCGAAGGAGCCTATATAGCTGGAGATTAGTTTCAAGTGACAAATTGCCGCCGAAGAAGCGTTCCTGTGAAGCTCTCAGGGATATGGAGGCAAAAGTACTCCGTGATACGCAAGATGGTATCAACTCATTTGCCGCTGCCAGGATGACGCTCAATGATTTTTGGGAAGACTATATCGCAACCAAGTATGAGCTCAAGGCATCTACCCGAACAAATTATAAATATATGTACACAAAATACATTAAAGAAAATATTGGAATGCGGGATATTGCCAGTATCAGGTACAGCGACATAAAGAAATTCTATGGCGAGCTTCTGAAACACGGATTTAAGCCAAACAGCGTCGAAATCATCCAGACAATTTTGCATCCGGTGTTTAATGTGGCGGTCAAGGACGGTTACATTCGTATCAACCCTACCGATGGGGTGATCGCTGAAATCAAGAAGAGCCATGACTGGGAGAAGCCCAAGCGTCACGCACTGACAGTTCCTGAGCAGGAGGCATTCGTTGATTTTGTGGCACGGTCTCCAACTTACCGCCACTGGTCTAACTTGTTTACCGTGTTGCTTGGTACTGGAATGAGGATAGGCGAGTGCCTTGGTCTTCGGTGGGAAGACTGCGATTTCAAAGGTAAAATTATTAATGTAAACCACAATCTTATTCATCGAGTCACGGAAGCCGGGAATATGGAGATCCACATCACAACCCCGAAGACGAAAGCAGGTATTCGCATTATTCCGATGTTTGATGATGTAAAGCGGGCCTTGTTAGACGAAAGGTTGAAACAAATGGAGCATGGCTTTACACGATCCGAGATAGATGGCTATTCCGGCTTTATCTTCCAAAATCGTTTTCAGGAGGTTCTCATTCCACATCTAGTTAATCGGGCCATCTGGCGCATCATCCGGGACCATAACATTGAGGCAGGAGAAACTGGAGCGGTGCAGTTACCGCATTTCTCCGTTCACAACCTACGACACACTTTTTGCACAAGGCTTTGTGAGAACGAGCCGAATATCAAGATTATCCAGGAAATCATGGGGCATCGGAATATTGAAACTACAATGGACGTGTATAACGAGGCCACCAAAGAGAAGAAGATGGAATCGTTTGCCAACCTGGAGGGCAAAATTAAGATAAGCTGAGTTTTACGACAAATTTTACGACAAATCACGGAATACACTGTGTAACGCTAAGTAATAATATGCCGAGAAAGTTAGGGAAACTGGTATGAATGGTTACGATTTGATAACTTATGTAACGGTATGCGGAGTGGAGAAACAATTCCCCACGATGAAGCCGCTGGACTGAGAAGCAGTCCCAACAGCGGTTCGTTTTCCATACTGACGATGAGGAGTCCGCAATGGTATTTATTTCTTGGAACGTGAATGGCCTGCGGGCCTGCATGAAGAAGGGCTTTCTGGATTTCTACCAGTCCAGGCGGCCGGATTTCCTCTGCCTCCAGGAGACGAAGATGGAGCGGGGGCAGGCGGCCCTCCCCCTGGGAGAGGGCGTCCTGGAGTTTTGGAACTCCGCCGAGAAGAAGGGGTACTCCGGCACCGCCATCTTCACCCCCCACGCCCCCGCCGCTGCGGCCCTGGGCATGGACGTCGAGCGGCATGACCACGAGGGCCGGCTGATCACCCTGGAATACCAGGGGTTCTATCTGGTGTGCTGCTACACCCCCAACGCCCAGGACGGCCTGAAGCGGCTGGACTACCGGATGGAGTGGGAGGATGACCTGCGGGCGTATCTTATGTCCCTGGATAAGGCCAAGCCGGTCATCTATTGCGGCGACCTGAACGTGGCCCACCAGGAGATCGACTTGAAAAATCCCAAAACCAACCGGGGGAACGCCGGCTTCTCCGATCAGGAGCGGGAGAAGATGGCCACCCTCCTCTCCTCCGGCTTCACCGACACCTTCCGGACCCTCTACCCGGACCGGGAGGGGGCCTACTCCTGGTGGTCCTACCGCTTCAACGCCCGAAAGAACAACGCGGGGTGGCGCATTGACTATTTTGTCGTCTCCGACCGTCTGCGGGACAAGATTGTCCGGGCGGAGATTTTGGCCGATGTGGAGGGCAGCGACCACTGCCCAGTGCTGCTGGAGCTGGATATTTGACTGTGGGGGGCGGCCTTTGGCCGCCCGCCGCCATCCGTGAGGAATCCGAAACATTACATAAGGAAGAAGGAACTCCCATGAAACTGTGCGATTTATTCGGCAAGGGCCGGACTGTCTTTTCCTGCGAGGTCTTCCCGCCCAAACGGGACGACCCCGTGGACAGCATTTACAAAACTCTGAACGGCCTGAAAGACATCCGCCCCGATTTCATCAGCGTCACCTTCGGGGCGGGGGGCTCCAAGGTCAACCAGACCACCCGGGAGATCGCCGCCCTGATTGAAAACCAGTACCACATTCCCGCCATGGCCCACCTGACCTGTGTGGCCGCCGGAAGGGAGGATGTGGACCGCCTGCTGGCTGACTTGAAGGCCGACGGTGTGGAGAACGTCCTGGCCCTGCGCGGGGACGTGAACCCGGACTATCCCCCGAAAACGGACTTTAAATACGCCAGCGAGCTGGCGGCCTACATCCGGGAGCGGGGGGATTTTGGGGTGTCCGCCGCCTGCTACCCGGAGGGGCACCTGGAGAGCCCCGACCCCGTCAGCGATATCCGCCATTTGAAGGAGAAGGTGGATGCCGGCGCCCAGCATCTGGTCAGCCAGCTGTTCTTTGATAATGAGGACTTTTTCCGCTTTTTGGAGCGGGCCCGGATCGCGGGGATCAACGTCCCCATCGAGGCGGGCATTATGCCGGTGCTCAGCGCCAAGTCCATCCAGCGGATGGTGTCCATGTGCGGCGCCAGCCTGCCCGGCAAGCTGACCCGCATTCTGGCCCGGTACGGCGACCACCCGGACGCCCTGCGGGAGGCGGGCATCGCTTACGCCATCGACCAGATTTCCGACCTCATCGCCGGCGGGGTGGAGGGCATCCATCTCTACACCATGAACAACCCCGATGTGGCCAAGCAGATCGCCGGGAGCATCGACTCCATTCGGAAGGTCTGACTCGGACAAAGTCAACCCCAGCGGGAGCACATCTCCCACTGGGGTTTTCTCAATGTGTGCAAGCGAAATTGACGCTATAGACCGATACTTACTCATGTAACAACAGGATATTCCCTAATGCAGAGGCAGTTTAGGCGGCTGCATTCCTTCCGGGACTATATATCGTAAGCGTAAAATGTACCACCGCATTTACAAAGGGATAACAGAATGTAGATAATAGTCCTGAGAAGTCTTGAGAAATCTCAAGACTTCTCGGGATTT
>JAAWNI010000201.1 GCA_022798855.1 Lawsonibacter sp.
GAGGTGGAAACCGGGCGGACCATGCACTACGTCCCGGAAAAATCCTGGCCGCTGGACGGCCGGCAGGGGGAGGAGACGTTCATCTGGACCGATGTGGCCTACGACGCGGCCACTAATCTGCTGGCCGTCTGGGGCTGCTACTGGGCCTGCCCCAACTCCATGGTTTTTCTGGACTTCTCCGACCCGCTGTCAGAGCAGGATTGCGGCTGCTGGGTGGAGATGCACGAGATTATGGACCCGGATTACGACCTCTTCGACGACATTGAGATGACAAACTGGAACGTCCGGGGTTGGACGTGCTTCCAGTGTACCAGCGCCACGGAGGACGCCGGCCAGATGGAGGAGCTGGTGCCCCAGGAGAAAATTCTGGACGCGGTTCGGAACAAGCGAAAGGGAGGACAAAAATGATTCTCAACAGAATCCCCTTTCTCCAGGGGCCTTTGGATACCGTGGCGGAGCGGCTTTGCCGCACAATGGACAGCATGGACCGGAGCTGGTCCCAGAAGGTGGAGCCGGCCGCCCGGGAGCAGATCGAAGCCCTATGGAGGCTCTCCGGCCTGGAGGAGCGGGGACAGCCCATCCCGGCCGCATACCGCCTGTTTTTGGAGTCCATGGGCCGGGATGACAACGGCCTGCTGGAGCAGGAGTGGGACGGCTTTTCCCAGCCGGACATCGACACCTTGCTGGAGATGTACTCCAATCCCCGAAATGACGAGCTGAAAGAGCGGAACGGCCTGACCTTTCTGACCCATTGGACCGATGCCACCCTGTTTTTGAAGCTGACGGGGGAGGATGACCCGCCGGTCTGCTTCGACGGCTCCGGCAGGGGGCTGTTTTCCGGCTCCTTCGAGAAATACCTGTTTCAAATGGCCTTCCGAAGGGCGGAGCAGACCCAGTTTTTGTACCATATCCTGTTGGGCGGCTCCCCGCAGGACGTGGAGCTGATCCTGGCCCAGGCGGGGCTGTCCCCGTCGGAGGGCGGGGGCGTCAGGGCGCTGGCGCTGTTTGAGGACATTCTGGATGGGTACGGTATTGAAAAGGCCTGGTTCAGCGACGCGGTGCAGTACTGCGGGGTCGGTCCGGAGCTGGCTGTCAGAGTGACGGGGACGTGGGGGCTCAATATCGCACTGTCCAGCGACCACCATCAGGTGCTGCGGGAAGCCGCCAGGGGCGTCATCGGCAGGCTGGGGCATATCATGGTGCTCAAACCGTAGAATGAAATTTTGGTACATAAGGAGGGAGAGCTATGGCGGGACTGCTGTCTCTGTTTAAACGAAAAAAGCCGGAGGAGCTCAAATGCTCTGCGGTGGTCGTCTCCGCGGGGCTGGCCCGGCGGATGGGGGGCATCGACAAGGTGCTGGCCCCCCTGGGGGAGCTGCCCGTGCTGGTCCACACCCTCTACGCCTTCCAGGACTGCCCGGCCATCCACGAGATCATCGTGGTGGCCCGGGAGGACCTGGTGGTGGAGGTGGGCCGGCTGTGCAGGGAGTTCAACCTGGACAAGGTGCGCAAGGTAATCGTGGGCGGGCAGGAGCGCGTCCACTCGGTCCAGGCCGGGCTGGGGGAGGTGGACCCGGAAGCGGAGCTCATCGCCATCCACGACGGGGCCCGCCCCCTGGTGTCTCAGGAAATCATCCGGGACACGGTGGCCCGCGCCGCCCTCACCGGGGCGGCCGCCCCGGCGGTCCCCCTTGTGGATACCATCAAGCGGGGGGAGGAGGGCCAGACGGTGGAGACGGTGGACCGCTCCCAGCTGTGGGCGGTGCAGACCCCCCAGGTCTTTGAAGCGGGGCTCATTAAAGCGGCCACCAAAAAGGCCCTGGAGGACGGCGAGCTGCCCACCGACGACTGCGGCGCGGTGGAGCGGCTGGGGATGCGGGTTACCCTCACCAGCGGGAGCCGGGAGAACCTGAAAATCACCACCCCCCTGGATTTGATCCTGGGGGAGGCCGTTCTTCGGGCCAGAGCGGAGGGTGTGCTATGAGCGGCGCGCGTATTGGCCACGGCTACGACGTCCACCGCCTCGCGGAGGGGCGGCGGCTGATCCTGGGCGGGGTGGACATCCCCTGGGAGCGGGGCCTGCTGGGCCACTCCGACGCCGACGTCCTCACCCACGCCGTTATGGACGCCCTGCTGGGGGCGGCGGGCCTGGGGGACATCGGACAGCACTTCCCCGATACCGACCCCGCCTACGCCGGGGCGGACAGCCTGAAGCTGCTGGAGCATGTGGCGGGGCTGTTGCGGGAGCGGGGCTTTGTTGTGGGCAACGTGGACGCCACCGTCCTGGCCCAGCGGCCTAAGCTGGCCCCCCACATCCCGCGAATGCGGGAGAACCTGGCCCGGGCCATGGGGGCGGAGCCAGCCCAGGTGAACGTAAAGGCCACCACCGAGGAGGGCCTGGGCTTTACCGGCTCCGGCGGGGGCATGGCCGCCCACGCGGTGTGCCTGCTGATCGGGTAAAGGTTCCGGAGAAGTAGGGCAAGGGCTCTGCCCTTGCCTGAGAGCCTGTTTTATCCCCGGCGTTTTCTGGATAAAATTGAGCAGCACCCGCCCGGCATCCTTGGCAGAAGGGATGCCGGGCGGGTGTTCTTTGCTTGTCTTTGTCTCAGAGCCTGTTTAATATAGTCGACGCACTTGAGAAGAGGTAAAAAGGAGGGGAGGGAAAATGACGCGGGGCAAGGCGGAGGATGCAGGCGGGCTGGCGCCCGCCAAAGACGACAACGCCGCCCTGTGCCATTTTAGCCGCCGAACTTTACCGATTTTCAAGTGTGTCGACTATATCTCTCAGCACGCCGCTTGATGGGCCTTTTGCCGTCATACCGCGTTAAATTTTTTTGCAATACATCCAGTATTCCTGCGAAAATTTGCCTTGTCTGACGGCAAAATTCCTTGTCATTCGGCATACCTTGAGATATTAAACAGGCTCTCAGCGGCAGAACTCGGATTTGCGGAACAGGGACCGCAGCAGGACGATCCAGCCCCAGGAGACGGACAGGGCGGGCAGGCAGGACAGCAGGACCGCCTTGGCCGGGTGGACGTCGGTAAAGCAGACGGGGCCGAAAAACATGACGAAGAGGACCACCATCATCACCAGAAGGGTGATTTTTTCCCGGCGGGTGTTGGGCGGCGTGAGGAAAATCTTTTTCAGGTCCATTTCCACGCTGGTTGCTTCCTTTTTCATATCAGCTCAGCGCTCCTGTCACTTGTTCGGCCGCCCGGACCAGCCCGCCCGAGTGGATGAAGTCTTTCAGGTACTCGATATAGGGGTGGAGGAGCATATCCTTCTCCATCACCGGGATGGCCTTGCCGATCTCAGCCAGCACCGCCGCCGTGGCGGGAGCCCGGCTTACTTCCGGGTCCACAAACTGCTGTACCTCATACACGCTGAGCAGCTCGATGGCCAGCATGTACTCCAGCTTCTCCGCCATGGGGCCCGCCTTCTTGCAGGCGTTGTAGCCCATGGCCACGTAGTCCTCCTGATTGCCGCAGGTGGGGGTGTTGTCGATGGTGGAGGGAGTGGCCAGCATCCGCATCTCGTTCAGCAGGCCGGCCTGGACATACTGGGGGATCATCAGCCCGGAGTTCAGCCCCGGGTTTTTGATGCAGAAGTAGGGATAGCCGGACAGGGAGCCGTCCACAATGCGGTTGTTGCGCCGCTCGGACATCTTCGCTAAGCCCACGGCGGCGATGCAGGCGCTGTCCATCTCCATGCCCACGTAGGCGGAGTCGGCGTTGCAGGCGGAGATCACGTCCTCGTTGTCTGTTTCAGGCCAGATGATGGGGTTGTCACAGCAGGAATTCATCTCGATCTCGATGGTCTTTTTGGCGTCTTCCAGGGTCTTCCGGGCCGCGCCGTGGAGCTGGGGGATGCACCGCAGGGACAGGGCGTCCTGCACCCGGCTGCCCCGGTACTTCTCCAT
>JAAWNI010000202.1 GCA_022798855.1 Lawsonibacter sp.
GGGGGGCTGGGAGGCGGAGAGCGACGCCAGCCGCATCCTCCAGGGCCTGGGGCTGGGCACCGAGCTGCACTACAACGACATGGCCACCCTGGACGCCCGCTTGAAGGTGAAGGTTCTGCTGGCCCAGGCGCTGTTTGGCAATCCCGACCTGCTGATGATGGACGAGCCCACCAACAACCTGGATATCGACGCGGTCAACTGGCTGGAGGACTTCCTCCTGGACTTCGAGGGCACCGTGATCGTGGTGTCCCACGACCGCCATTTCCTGAACACCGTCTGCACCCACATTGTGGATATCGACTACGGCAAGATCAAGATGTACGTGGGCAACTACGACTTCTGGTATGAGTCCTCCCAGCTGGTCCAGCAGCTCATCAAGAGCCAGAACAAGCGCAACGAGGAGAAAATCAAGGAGCTGCAGGACTTCATCTCCCGCTTCTCCGCCAACAAGTCCAAGAGCAAGCAGGCCACCGCCCGGCGCAAGCTCCTCGATAAGCTCACCGTGGAGGAGATGCCCGCCTCCTCCCGCCGCTACCCCTGGGTGGGCTTCACCCCCGACCGGGAGGTGGGCAAGGACATCCTCTTTGTCACCGACGTCAGCAAGACCATCGACGGGGTGAAGGTGCTGGACAAGGTGTCCTTCATTGTGGGCCACGACGAGAAGATCGCCTTCGTGGGGGACAACGAGAACGCCCACACCGTCCTGTTCAAGATTCTGGCCGGGGAGCTGGAGCCCGACGAGGGCACCGTCAAGTGGGGCCAGACCGCCACCTTCTCCTACTTCCCCAAGGACAACACCCCCTACTTCGAGGGCTGCGAGGACGACCTGGTCCAGTGGCTGCGCCAGTTCTCCCCCGACCCCCAGGAGCAGTACCTCCGGGGCTTCCTGGGCCGGATGCTCTTCTCCGGGGACGAGGTCCACAAGGCGGTGAAGGTGCTGTCCGGCGGCGAGAAGGTGCGGTGCATGCTGTCCCGGATGATGTTGTCCGGGGCCAACGTCCTGATGCTGGACCAGCCCACCAACCACCTGGATTTGGAGTCCATCGCCGCCCTGAATAAGGGGCTGGAGGCCGTCAAGTGCAATGTGCTGGTGGCCTCCCACGACCACCAGCTGATCCAGACGGTGTGCAACCGGGTCTTTGACTTCACCGCCGAGGGCAAGCTCATCGACCGGAAAATGACCTACGACGAGTACCTGGAGAGCCAGAAGGTCCAGTAAAAGGAATCCCGTATCACCGGAGCATTTCCGATGTTCGGAATCCCCCCGCCCCTATGTGAGAGTCCTTGGAAGCACCCAAAGCCCCCCTTGCCAAAGGGCCGACTCCCCCTGTCAGGGGGAGATGTCCCGAAGGGACAGAGGGGGTAGGGGAGGGCCGCCGGGTGAAACCCGGTGGCGGGGGGATTCCCCAGTGGTGGGCGCCCCCTCCGGCCGCTCCGCGGCCGCCTCCCCCATAAAGGGGGTGGCTTTTTCCGCACCCAACTACTGCGGGCAGCCCCATAAAATTGCACGTTTCCATACATTTTATGGAAATGGCGGGAAGCCATGCCCAAAACCCGAAAGAACATCTTGACAAGCGGGAGAAATATGATAAAATGGGTCCGGTAAATGCGATGATGGAGCTAAGCGCTTCAAGAGGCGGCGAAAAGCGAGAGGGGATGGTGGAAGCCCTCGGCCGGACATGAAGGCGCGCGCCACTCCTGAGCGGCCCGGGGCGACCGGGACGGCGGTCCCCGTTACGGACAGACGAGACGCCCCGTTTTGGGGATAATCAGGGTGGTACCGTGGAAAATTTCCGCCCCTGGCCTAGAGTCGGGGGCGGTTTTTTTGTGGAAGGAGGAGGCATGAAAAAAATTATCCTATTGCTGGCTGTTGTGCCGGCGCTGCTCCTGCTGTCGGGCTGCAAGGTATCCGGCAACCCTCTGCCCCAGGGGATGGAGGAGGAGCGGGTGCTGGACCAGGGCCGGGAGGTGGTGGCGCTGCTCAACGGCGGGGGCTGGCAGGAGGTCTACGACCTGCTGCGGGAGGACGCCAAAGAGACGTCCAGCCCGGAAGCCATCCAGTCCTACATGGAGGAGCGGCTGGACAAGGCGGGGGCCTACCGGTCGGAGAAGGAGGCCATGGCCACCGGACAGGCCATCAAGGCCACCGGCGAGGAGTACGGCACAGCGGTGCTCTACTGCAAGCACGAGAAGAAGAGCGTTATGTACCGCGTCGCCTACAGCCTGGACATGGAGCTGATGGGCGTTGAGGTCAAGGTGCGGTAGGGGGGAGCGATGGAGCGAGTGGTTGGCGCCCCTTTCCACAGCCTGAGCCGGGCGGTGGATATGCTGTGCCTGAATCTGGGGGCGGAGGTGGAGCGGCATTTTGAGCTGCCAAAGCCTGAGGGGCGGGACAGGAGGGTCCCCTCCTGGTCCATCCACCTCCAGACCCCCTGGCGGTTTGTCCACAGCGGGCGGACCGTCCTGGCCTCCGGGGACATGTACGCGCCCTTCGCCCCAGACCAGGTGGGGGAGGGCTGGGAATATGACCTTGTGGGCCGCCCGGCGGTGGAGAGCAGCCGGTTCGATGTGCTGTCCCCCGGCCTGTCCCGGCGGATGGCGGGGAGCACCGTCACCGCCTGCCGCGCTTCCCCCCTGGGGGACTTGGAGCTGGAGTTCTCCAACGGCGTCCGGTTTGAATCCTTTACCGCCGATTCCTTAAAATGCGAGGTGTGGCGGCTGGTGGACTATCTCACCGGCGAACATCTTGTGACATTTGAAGAATAACTCTATCAACACAAATTTGGAGGTAATCAACATGAAAGAACCCAAACCCTATGGACTGAACGAGCTGCGGGAGATGTTCCTGAAATTTTTCGAGAGCAAGGGCCATCTCCGTCTGCCCAGCTTCTCCCTGATCCCCCAGAACGACGCGTCCCTGCTGCTCATCAACAGCGGCATGGCCCCCATGAAGCCCTGGTTCACCGGGGAGGAGGAGCCCCCCCGCCACCGGGTGTGCACCTGCCAGAAGTGCATCCGCACCGGCGACATTGAGAACATCGGCAAGACCGCCCGCCACGGCACTTACTTTGAAATGCTGGGCAACTTCTCCTTTGGCGACTACTTCAAAAAGGAAGCCATCCCCTACGCCTGGGAGTTCCTCACCAGCCCGGAGTGGGTGGGCCTGGACCCCAACCGGCTCTACCCCTCGGTCTTCGCCGGCAACGAGACTACCCCCGCCGATGATGAAGCCTTCCGCATCTGGCACGAGGAGATCGGCATCCCCACCGAGCGGATTTTCAAGTTCGGCAAGGCGGACAACTTCTGGGAGCACGGATCCGGCCCCTGCGGCCCCTGCTCCGAGATCTACTACGACCGGGGGGAGGCCTACGGCTGCGGCAAGCCGGGGTGCACAGTGGGCTGCGACTGCGACCGGTATATCGAGGTCTGGAACGTGGTGTTCTCCCAGTTCGACAACGACGGCGAGGGCCACTACGAGGAGCTGAACCAGAAGAACATCGACACCGGCATGGGCCTGGAGCGGCTGGCCTGCGTCTGCCAGGGGGTGGCATCCCTCTTTGACGTGGACACCGTCATGAACATCACCAACAAGGTGAGCGAGATCACCCACGCCCACTACGGAGAGTCGAAAGACAAGGATGTATCCCTCCGTGTCATCACCGACCACATCCGCTCCGCCACCTTTATGATCTGCGACGGCGTGCTCCCCTCCAACGAGGGCCGGGGCTACGTCCTGCGCCGCCTGCTGCGCCGGGCGGCCCGCCACGGCAAGCTGCTGGGGGTCAACGAGCCCTTCCTGTACACCGTGTGCGACACGGTCATCCACGAGAACGAGGGCCACTACCCCGAGCTGCGGGAGCGGCAGGACTATATCACCAAGGTCATCCGGGTGGAGGAGGAGAACTTCGCCAAGACCATC
>JAAWNI010000203.1 GCA_022798855.1 Lawsonibacter sp.
GTGCTGGTGGACCTGAGCGGCCAGGTGGTGCGCTATCAGCGGAAATCACGGCCGTTCTCTCTGGACGGCGCCTATTTACAGGGGCTGGGGGAGCTGGTCCAGAGCGTGATGGGGGACGCGCCCGCCGGTGAAGCCATATTAGGCGTAGGGATATCCCTGCCCGGCATCGTGGACAGCGAAGCCGGACTGCTGCGGTACTCCCACATCTTGGACCTGCGGGATGTGCCGCTGGACATGCTGGGCCGCCACATCCCCTATCCCTGCGGCTTTCTCAACGACGCCAACGCCGCGGGATTTGCCGAGATTTACGGGGCCTCCACCGCCGGAAATCTGGTCTACCTCTCGTTAAGCAACAGCGTGGGCGGGGCGATCCTGGCGGACGGCTCCCCGCATATGGGCAACCACCTCCGGGCCGGCGAGTTTGGCCACAATACGCTGGTCCCCGGCGGACGGCGCTGCTACTGCGGAAAGGAGGGCTGTCTGGATGCCTACTGCTCCGCGCGGGTGCTGTCAGACCAAGCGGAGGGAAATCTGGCCGCGTTCTTTGATGGCCTCCGGGAGGGCGGCGCGGAAAAGCAGGCGGTCTGGCGGGAGTATCTGGAGTATCTGTCCATCGCCGTCAACAACCTGCACATGAGCTTTGACTGCGACGTGATCGTGGGCGGCTACGTGGGGGCGTTCCTGGAGGAATTTGGCGGGCCGCTCCGGCCGCTGCTGGAGAAGCGCAACACATTTCAGCCGGACTCCTCCTATCTCAAATACTGCCGCTACCGGCTGGAGGCCTCCGCCGTGGGGGCGGCGCTGACGCAGGTGGAACGATTTTTGCAGACGCTATAAAAGGACGCCGCTCCGGCAACGGAGCGGCGTCCTCTCTTTTGCACAAAATTCACATCCTAAAAATGTGTGAACTGCCGAAAATCATTTGCCCTCTTGACCGGGCCGCTGGGTCTGTGCTTTAATGCAGGCACTTATATAGATACTTTACGAAAGCAATAAAATATTAAGGAGGACGCAGCAATGGATGGAACAATGAAAGTGGCGGTTATGGAGGGCATCGGCAAGATGGGGTACACCCAGCGGCCCATCCCCACACCCAAGGCGGACGAGGTCCTGGTGAAGCTGGAGTATGTGGGCATCTGCGGCAGCGACATGCACTACTACGAGACGGGCGCCATCGGGGGCTACGTGGTGGAGCCCCCCTTTGTCCTGGGCCACGAGCCCGGCGGCACTGTGGTGGAGGTGGGCAGCAATGTGGCCCACCTGAAGGTGGGGGACCGGGTGGCCCTGGAGCCGGGCAAGACCTGCGGCCGCTGTGAGTTCTGCCGCCAGGGGAAATACAACCTCTGCCCCGATGTGGTGTTCTTCGCCACACCCCCGGTGGACGGCGTGTTTCAGGAGTACGTGGCCCACGAAGCGGCGCTGTGCTTCAAGCTCCCGGAGAACGTCAGCACCCTGGAGGGGGCGCTGATCGAGCCGCTGGCGGTGGGCTTCCACGCGGCCAACCAGGGCGGCGCCCACGCGGGCCAGACCGCCGTGGTGATGGGGGCGGGGTGCATCGGCCTGGTGTCCATGATGGCCTTGAAGGCCGAGGGGGTCAGCCGGGTATATGTGGTGGACGTGATGGCCAAGCGCCTGGAAAAGGCACTGGAGCTGGGCGCGGACGGGGTCATCAACGGCAGGGACGAGGATGCCGTCGAGGCCGTGGGGAAGCTGACCGGCGGCGCGGGCTGCGGCCTGGTCATTGAGACTGCCGGCACGGAGGCCACCACCCGGCAGGCCATCCACATGGCGAAGAAGGGGGCGTCCATCGTCCTGGTGGGCTACTCCAAAACCGGAGAGATGACCCTGCCCATGAGCCTGGCCCTGGACAAGGAGCTGGCCTTCAAGACCGTGTTCCGCTACCGCCACATCTACCCCATGGCCATTGACGCCGTGGCCGCCGGGAGGGTCAATTTGAAGGGCATTGCCACCGATATCTTTGACTTTGACGACATCCAGAACGCCATGGACCGGAGCGTGGCCGACAAGGCCAACATTGTCAAGGCCGTGGTCCGCGTCTCGGGGGAGGGCTGAGGATGGAAGCGAACAAGACCGCCCAGGACATGAACGTAAAGGTCCCCCTGATCAGCAAAATTGCCTACGGCTTCGGGGATGTGGGCTGTAATTTCAGCTGGATGTTCGTGGGCAATTTCCTGATGATCTTCTACACGGACGTGTGCGCCATCCCCATGACGGCGGTGTCCCTGCTGATGCTGATCTCCCGCTTCTGGGACGCCATCAACGACCCCATCATCGGCAGCCTCAGCGACCGCACCAACACCCGCTGGGGCCGCTACCGCCCCTGGCTGCTCATCGGCGCGCCCCTGACGGCCATCATCCTGGTGCTCACCTTCTGGGCCCACCCCAACTGGTCCGACGGGTCCAAGACGGTCTATATGTATGTCACCTACTGCCTTCTGGTATGCGGCTACACCTGCGTCAATATCCCCTACGGGACCCTCTGCGGGGCGCTGACCCAGAACATTGAGGAGCGGGCCCAGATCAACACCTCCCGCTCGGTGTGCGCCATGGTGGCCATCAATATCATCACCCCGCCCCTGATTGCAGCCTTCGGCGGGGATAATCAGGCCCAGGGCTATCTGCTGGTCACCATTCTCTACGGCGGCATCTTCACCGCCTGCCACTGGTTCTGCTTCGCCAAGACCAAGGAGGTGGTAACGCCTCCGGTCAAGGAGCGCATCCCCCTGGGCGTCCAGTTAAAGGCCGTCATGCGGAACAAGCCCTATCTCATCGCCCTGGCCGGGCAGCTCCTCTTTGGCGTGACCCACTACGGGCGCAGCGCCAATCTGTTGTACTACTTCAAGTATGTGGAGGGCAGCGAGGCCCTGTTCACCACCTACTCCATGGTGCTGATGGCCCCCTCCATCCTGGGCGCGGCCGCCTTCCCCTTCGTGTTCCGCTGGCTGGGCAATAAGGGCCGCACCGCCGCCCTGTTCTCCGCCGGAACCAGCGCGTCCATGCTGGCCCTGTACTTCTTCAACGCGGTGGAAACGCCCGCCCCCTTCTACGCCTGCGCCGCCCTGGCCCAATTCTTCTTCTGCGGGTTCAACACGGCCATCTATGCCATTATCCCCGACTGCGTGGAGTACGGCGAGTGGAAAACCGGCAGCCGCAACGACGGCTTCCAGTACGCCTTTGTCTCCCTGGGCAACAAGCTGGGCATGGCCATTGGCACCGCTGCCCTGGCGGGCGTGCTGGGCATGCTGGGATTCAAAGCCAATCAGGTCCAGAGCGCTGCGGTCCAATCCGTCATACACCACTCCTTCTCCACCATCCCCGGCGTACTGTGGCTGATTACGGCGGCGGTGCTGTATTTCTACCAGATCAACAAGAACTCCTACAACCGCATTATCGCGGAGCTTGCCGCCAGAAAAGATGCTCAGGGCGCCCCGGGGCAAATGCCCCCCAATCAAAACAAGGAGGTGCGGTGATGGAAGCGGTAACTGTTTCCCTGACCCAGGTCAACCAGGTCCAGCAGTTTGTCAATGTGGTCAGCAAAGCCCCCTACGATGTCGATATGGTGTCCGGACGGTACACCATAAACGCGAAATCCCTGCTGGGGATCTACAGCTTGGATTTGAACCGGCCCTTGCGGGTTGTGATGTACAGCGACGACTGTGAGGAGCTGAAAAAAGAACTGGCAGAGTTTATGGTGTAAAAAAATTATAAGGGTAGAAATCTGGCTGTCAGATTTCTACCCTATATGTTTTTTGATATAGTCGACGCACTTGAGAAGAGGGAAAAAGGAGGGGAGGAAAAATGGCGCGGGGCAAGGCGGAGGATGCAGGCGGGCTGACGCCCGCCAAAGACGACAACGCCGCCC
>JAAWNI010000256.1 GCA_022798855.1 Lawsonibacter sp.
CGAAAAGCGGAAACAGCCCTGGCGGAACAGCGGAAGGACGAGCTGGTGATGTATCTGGCCCACGATATTCGCACGCCCCTCACCTCTGTGATTGGCTACCTCAATCTGTTGGAGGAGGAGCCGGATATGCCCGCGGAACAGCGGGCCAAGCGTGTCCACATCGCACTGGAAAAGGCTTACCGGTTGGAAACCATGATAAACGAGTTTTTTGAGATTACCCGGTACAATTCCCAGCAAATTACCTTGTCCAAGGAAACGATTGACCTCTATTATATGCTGGTGCAGCTGTCCGATGAATTGTCCCCGGTCTTTGCCCCCAGGGGAAACACCGTCGCGCTTCATTTGGCCGAGGATCTGACGGTGGAGACCGACCCGGAAAAGCTGGCGCGGGTATTCAGCAACATTCTGAAAAACGCGGCATCGTACAGCTACCCGCACACCGAGATCACGATTTTCGCAGAAAAGTCGGAACATGAGGCCATCATTCAATTTCAGAACAGCAGCGAGGATATTCCCAGCGAGGCTTTGGCGTCCCTCTTTGACAAGTTCTACCGGGCGGACAAGTCCCGCTCCTCCGACACAGGCGGCACAGGGCTGGGATTGGCTATCGCCAAGGAAATCATAATACTCCATGGCGGTACAATTGGCGCATCCAGCAAGAATCATGTGGTTACATTCACGATTTCTCTGCCGCTGGCACATTAGGAAAATCTCTATATTTTCTTAGGAATGTATCAATTTCATCTTAAAGCACGACCTGCTCCTGTTCAGTACAATTATGCTGACAGGAGCATTTTTGCTCGATGTTTGAAAGGAGCTTTTTATGATGGAAGAAAAAATGATGCAAGTCCGTAACGACCGCCCGCGCCGCAGCCAAAAGCGCCGCCGGAAGCGGTTTCCCTGGGGAGACATCGCGGCAGCGCTGCTGGTGGCAGCCATTTGCGCCTATGTCTTTCTGTCGTTTGGTGAAAAGACACCCGATGAAGAAACAACCGTAAGGGGCACATCCGCTCTGGCCGCGACCCAGGCACAGGACAACGCACTGGCTGATCTGTTGGCCAAAAACGTACAGCCGGGGGCCAGTGGCACCGATTGGAATTTGGTGCTGGTGAATTATGAAAATGCTATTCCCGAAAACTACGAGATCAATTTGGTAGAGGTAGCCGGCGGGGAGAAAGTGGATGAGCGCATCTATGATCCCCTGATGGAAATGCTGGAAGCGGCCAAAGAGGGAAATTGGGATCAGCTGCCGATGGTGGTGTCCGGCTACCGAACCCAAGCCAAGCAGCAGAAACTTTTTGACGACAAAGTTGCCAAGTATCGGAACGAGGGGCACTCCAAGAGTGAAGCGGAAGAATTGGCAAAGCAGTGGGTGGCTGTCCCCGGATACAGCGAACACCAAGTCGGGCTTGCGGTGGACATCAACGGGGCCACCTATGACCTCTACTTCTGGCTTCAGGAGAATAGCTGGAAGTACGGCTTTATCTTCCGTTACCCTGGGAGCAAAACCGAGATCACCGGCGTGGCGGAGGAAGTCTGGCATTACCGCTATGTGGGCGTGGAAGCGGCCACGGAGATGTACGAGAAGGGCCTGTGCCTGGAGGAATATCTGGCGGAAAGGCAGGGGGAAGAATGAGCAGGTCGATTTTACACAAAAATTTCCTGATATCCAATCAATTAGAAGTCACTTGAAGAGGCATGGCAGACAATTGCTCCCACACTTTTACACCCAAAGGAGTAATACCAGTTCCCCCACGCCCTCTTAATACCTGTACCAGCCGATATAGCTGTAAAACTTGAAGTGCGGTACGGATTTCCTGTTCCGACCGGAAAATGCCTTTTTGTTCCAGTGTCTGCTGAATGGAGCGGCGCCCCATTCTGATGTATGTGTGGTGCGTTGGCATAAGGGCTTCCAAAATTTGTACAAGAAACCCCAGCTGCTGTTTTTGATCTCGAAAAAAGCGTTCTATTATAGGGTCGTTTTTTTCGGCGGCAGAAAAAGAAATGTCCTGGTCAAGGTGGCGTTGAAGCACCTCCACGTCGATCAATGTGCAGTCGGCGTGGAGAAGCCGCTCCACAAGATTGCGCAATTCTCGTACATTGCCCTCGAAATGGGTGCTCTGTATCAGTTTCATGGCGTCTTCTGTCAAGGTGAAATGCCCCCCCATCTCTTGCTTCATCGCTTCTATCAAAAGAGGAATGTCCTCCTTCCGGCTTTCCAGAGGAGGGAGGCAGATGTTTAAAATATTCAATCGGTAATAGAGGTCCTGACGGAATTTGGATTGGTTGACCAAAGCCTTTAGGTTTTTATTGGATGCGGCAATGATTCGTACATCTACATTTATAATGGCGTTGCCGCCTACCCGGATAACCTCTTTTTCCTGCAAAACACGCAGCAGGCGGTTTTGGAGGTTAATATTCATTTCGCTGACCTCATCCAAAAACAGTGTGCCCCCATGGGCCAACTCAAAATAACCAGCCTTCCCTCCTTTTTTTGCCCCAGTAAACGAGCCCTCCTCATAGCCGAATAGTTCGCTTTCCAACAGGTTCTCTGGAATTGCGGCGCAATTGATGGCGATAAAGGGAAAATCCCGCCGGGGAGAGGCATTATGGATGGATTGGGCAAACAGCTCTTTGCCGGTGCCTGTCTGTCCATAAATCAGGACTGTAGAGTTAGAGGTGGCAAATTTTTGGGCCATCCGCTTGATTTGGTTCATTTCACCGCTTTTTCCAACAATATCATGGAAGGTATATTTGGCCACATGCCCCCGGGACATGACTTGCCGGCGGATTTTATATTGTTCCTTCTCTAAATCGGTGAAACGGCGGATCAGTACCAGATACCCTTGTGAGATAGCATTGTATTCCAAATGGTGGACCGAAGCAATCAGCACTTGGCTGCCCATATTGATAACCTGGTCGCGGACAAGCAGTGGGGAACCGTTTTCCCAGAGGGAGGGGACCGCCTGCTCCAGCGACATGCCCTGGAGCTGCCGCGCGGCGAGCCCGAGCAGATTGGCCGCCGGAGTGTTGGAAAACCTCACCATCCCGCGGTCGTCCAAGCTGATTACGCCAGAGCCGAACACCTGCATAATAAAATGAATCTGCTGTTCCAGCGCCCCAATCTGCCCCAGCATTCCCGGTGTACTTACATCAGGGGCCACAAGCGTGTCGAAGTATGAGCGGCACAATGGCTGTCTGAGCAGTTCTGTCATATTCAGCTGTGTTGCAATCTCGGAGATGGTTTTAATGGAGAGCACCCGGTCCCCCAAATCGATGACTTGACTGATGCCGAATGGGATCAGGTCCACTTCTCCAGGGGTAATGGCCAAATCACAGTCATAGGTGGAACGAAGAGGCGGGTAGGCGGGGATCAGGTCAAGATTTCGAATCCCATGCTTATAGATGAGGGAGATGGTGTCAATGGCGCTCTCCAAGGAGTTGTTTACTAAAATCGCTTTGGTTTGGGGCGGAAACGACCGAAGCTGTTCCAGAGCGTCTTTGCGCAGTGTAATATCGGCAATGATGATATGGTCAAAGCTGTGGACATGATATTTTGCCAGCTCATAGACAGAATAGGTGGAAGCCAGCACAATATCCGCATCTATGTGGGTGGAGGGGGAATGATGTATGGAATAGAACGAGATGTCTACAGCGTCCCCGAACAGGCGTTTCAGCGTTTGTGCGTACTGCTGTCCGGTGTATTCTTCATAGGAAATGATGACTAATTTTTTCATATTGACCTCCGGCGCTGCCATATGAAGCAGATGGTCTAGGGCTTGTTTGAAAAATGTCAATATGCCCAAGCGGTGGTCCTTTTTCCACCACACTGCCCCAATTTTTCTTGAAATA
>JAAWNI010000204.1 GCA_022798855.1 Lawsonibacter sp.
GGTGGCGGCGGTGAAGAAGTCCAGCACGGACACCGGGTCCCCCCGGTCGAAGCTGGGGGCCTGGGGGACGTAGCCCACCAGGGGCCGGGTCCCGCCGGTTATCTCGCCGTCAGCCAGACGGATGGCCGGGCCCCCGGCGGGGGAGAAGGTGATCTTCCCCTTGTAGCCCATCTGGCCCAGGATGCTGCGGAAGAGGGTGGACTTGCCCGCCCCGTTGGGCCCGATGAGGGCCGCGATCTCCCCACAGTGGAGGTGGAAGGACACATCCTCCAGGATGGAGTCCCCCTCCAGCCGGACGGACAGCCCCTCCAGCTTCAGGCAGCAGCTGTCGGCGCACCCGGCGGCCAGCTTTCCGTGTTTGATCTTTCTCATCCCAGCGGCACCACCTTTCTCCCGGCGAAGCTGTCAATCACCGTCACTATATTACTGCCATAACTGAAGTAATTGCACAGCCTGCCCAGCTCCAGATCAGACGCCTTTGGCTCCGGGCCGTCCATGAGCATGGACAGCTGGGCCACCTGGCAGCCCGCCTCCCGGCTGATGGCCTTTGCCGTGGCGTCGGAGCCGTTGGCCTCGGTGAACACCACCGGGATATCGTATTCCCTGACCAGCTCCGTGATCTCCACGATCTCGCGGGCGCTGGCTTCGCTGCCCGCTTCCTCCTCGATGGACGCCAAAAGCTCCATGCCAAAGGCCTTGGCGAAGTACTGGAAGCCGTCGTGGAAGGTGATCAGCTTGGGCCGCGCCCCCAGCTGGGGGGAATATTTATCCCACACGTCCCGCGTGATTTCCTCCTGGTAAACCCGCAGCGCTATATCGCTCCGCCAGGCGTTTTCCTCGTACCCGGCGGCGTGGTCCGGGTCAGCCAGGACCAGGTGGTTCCGCAGGTTTTCCACCATAATCCGGGCGTTGTCCGGGTCCATCCAGTAGTGGGGGTCCCAGTGGCCGTGGTCGTGGCCGTCGTGCTCCTCTTCACCGTCCTCGTGGTGGTGGGAGAGGTTTTCAAGCAGCTCCACCCCCAGGGAGCAGTCGATGATCTGAGCGTCGGAGGCGGCCAGGGCGTCCTCCAGGAACTCCTCCAGCCCCGCCCCGTTGAGGGCGATGACGTCCGCCTTCTCGAGCTTCTTCATGTCCGCCATGGACAGGGAGTAGTCGTGGAGGCAGCTGGTGGAGCCGGTGTCCAGCCGCTCCACCGCCACCCCCTCCACCCCCTGGGCGATGAAGGAGGCAAACAGGTAGATGGGGTAGGTGGAGCACACCACCGTCAGCCGGTCCTCCGGCCTTCCCGCCGGCGCGCAGGAGGGGAGGAGCAGCGCCAATATCAGAATGGGAATGATTTTTTTCATAGTCTTCCTCGCTGTTTTGGGATTGCTATAGTATACCGCAGGTTGTTCCGTTTGTAAAGAAGCAGGCCCGGAAGCGTCCGCTTCCGGGCCATTGAACCATTACAGCTTCATGATCCAGCCGTGGGGGTCGGCCTGACGGCCCCACTGGATGGCGGTGAGCTCGTTGTAGAGCTTCTGGGTGATTTCGCCAATCTGGTTGTTGGAGACGGTGACTTTTTTTCCGCCCATGGCCAGCTCGCCAATGGGGGAGACTACAGCGGCGGTGCCGGTGCCCCAAGCTTCCTCCAGGGTGCCGTTCTCAGCGGCGGCGAAAAGCTCCTCGGCGGAGATGCGGCGCTCCTCCACCTCATAGCCCCAGTCCTTCAGCAGCTGGATGCAGGACCGGCGGGTGATGCCGTCCAGCACGGAGCCGTTCAGGTCGGGGGTGAGGATCTTGCCGGCGATTTTGAACATCACGTTCATGGAGCCCACCTCTTCGATATACTTGCGGTGGACGCCGTCCAGCCAGAGCACCTGGCTGTAGCCGGCCTTCTCGGCCTGGTCGCCGGCCCGGAGGGAGGCGGCGTAGTTGCCGCCGGTCTTGGCCATGCCCATGCCGCCCTTGACGGCCCGGACGTCCTGCTCCTCCACATAGATTTTCACGGGGTTCAGCCCCTCGGGGTAGTAGGCCCCCACGGGGCAGACCACCACGATGTACTGCACATGGTGGGAGGAGTGGACGCCCAGGGCGGCGTCCAGCCCGATCATGAAGGGCCGGATATACAGGGAGGCGTCCTTCTCATGGGGCACCCAGTCCTGCTCCACCTCCACCAGCTTGGTGATGCCGGCCAGGGCCAGCTCCTCGGGTATCTGGGGCAGGCACAGCCGGGCGGCGGACTTGTTCATCCGGTCGATGTTGTCCTTGGGGCGGAAGAGCTGGATGGAGCCATCGGCGGTGCGGTAGGCCTTCAAGCCCTCGAAGATCTCCTCGCCGTAGTGGAGCACCTTGGCGGCGGGGTCGATCTGGAGGGGGCCGTAGGGGACGACGCGGGGGTCGTGCCAGCCCTGGCCCTCGTCGTAGTCCACGATGAACATGTGGTCGGTCATGGCCTTGCCGAACACCAGGGTGGAGGAGTCGGGCTTCTCTTTCAGCGCGGCGGCGCGGGTGATTTTGATTTCCATTTGTAAATCCCTCCTGATTCCTTGTTCCGGACCCCGCATTCACAGCGGCGCAGCCCTTGCCGCTCCGCGGCTGTGGATACAGGGTCTATGATGTGCTCCATTATAAACAGTATTGTTTCTCCGGTCAAGTGGTAAGCCGCTGTATTTTATGCTTGTGCTTCCCGATTAAATTTGATATAATGAACTACCTTTTGTTATTACCACTGACGGAGAGGGGGCTTCCTCCTTGAATCGAAAACTGAACAAGCTGCTCCAGCCCAGCTTCCGGCTGTACTTCGGCTGCCTGCTGGTCTTCTCGCTGCTGTCCGCGCTGTTCTCCTGGCCGCTGGCGGTTTTAGAGCTGGCGGCGGTGGCCTGCCTGGGCCTGTACAGCCAGGAGTCCGCCCGGCGCAGGCGGCGGGAGATCAACAAATATCTGGACAACTACACCGGCAACGTGGACTCCGCCACCAAGGATACCATGGTGAACTCCCCGCTGCCCATGGTCCTCTTCCGGCCGGAGAGCGACGACATCATCTGGACCAACGACCGCTTCCTCCACCTCACCGACCAGCGCGAGCACCTGTACGACACCAAGCTGTCCGACCTGATTCCGGACTTCGACACCCGGTGGCTGATGGAGGGCAGGAACCAGTGCCCCGCCGAGGTGGCCTACGGCGGCCGGCGGTTCATGGTCTACGGCCATCTGGTGCGGGCCGGCGGGCGGAGCGGCGGCTTTCTGGCCACCACCTACTGGGTGGACGCCACGGAGCTGTGCCAGATCCGGGACCAGTATCAGGCCAGCCGCCCGGTGGCGGCGGTGCTGCTCATCGACAACTACGAGGACCTGCTGAAAAACCTCTCGGAGAACGACCGCTCCGCCATGATGGCCGAGATCGACAGCCGCATCGAGAACTGGGTGGCCGGCACCGGGGGCATCCTGCGCCGCTTCCAGCGGGAGCGGTATCTCTTCATCTTCGAGGAGCGCCACCTGGCCAACTTCATCGACAGCAAGTTCGACATCCTGGACTCCATCCACCAGGTGGTCAACCCCAGCGGGATGAACGCCTCCCTGTCCATCGGCGTAGGCAAGGACGGGGACAGCTACCGGGAACTGCTGGACTTCGCCAACCTGTCCATCGACATGGCCCTGTCCCGGGGGGGCGACCAGGCGGTGATCCGCAACAAGTTCACCTTTGAGTTCTACGGCGGGCGGTCCAAGGAGACGGAGAAGCGCACCAAGGTGAAGAGCCGGGTGATGGCCAACGCCCTGTCCTCCCTGGTGTCCGACTCCTCCCAGGTGTTCATCATGGGCCACAAGGCCCCGGACAACGACGCGGTGGGGGCG
>JAAWNI010000205.1 GCA_022798855.1 Lawsonibacter sp.
CCCTCCCGGCCGGGAGGGGCTGGGTGGACAAATATAGAACCGGTATTCCCGGCCGGCTTGTCCGGCTGTGGATGCGGGTCCTGAACGTACCACACATTTTTAAGGAGGAAACAAAATGAAAAAGATTACTGCAATGCTCCTGGCCGGCGCCATGATGCTCTCTCTGGCCGCCTGCGGCGGCGGCAACGGCGCCAAGAGCAATGCCGGCGGCGGCTCTAACGCCGGCGGCAACACTTCCGGCAGCCAGACTTCCGGCGCGGACTACGCCTCTCTGGACCAGGTAACCCTGACCGGCGCTGACTCCGCTGGCAAGGGCGCGGCCGGCCAGCTCTTCGGCGAGCTGGTGGCTGAGAAGGTGGACGCCATCACCGGCGGCCAGCTGACCATCGAGTACTTCCCCAACGGCGAGCTGGGCGCTGACGCCGACATCCTGCGCCAGATGAAGGCCAACGAGATCCAGCTGGTGGTCTGCCAGACCGCCCCTGTCGTCTCCTTCGTCCCCGAGGTGGCCGTGTTCGACCTGCCCATGGTCTTCGCCAAGTACGACGGCGCCACCATCGACAAGGTGCTCAACGGCGGCGACTCCGCCTTTAAGGCCCAGCTGGGCGGGGCCTTCAACAACAGCGGCTTCCAGCTCCTGGGCACCCTCCAGAACGCCACCTACCGCCTGACCACCGCCAAGAAGGACCTCCAGACCCTGGCCGACTTCAACGGCCTGCAGATCCGCACCATGGAGAACCAGAACCATATGGCCTTCTGGACCGCCATCGGCGCCCAGCCCACCCCCATGGCCTGGAACGAGGTCTATTTCGCCCTCCAGTCCGGCAACATCGCCGCCCAGGAGAACGCCGCCGACACCTGCGTGGGCAACAACCTGAACGAGGTCCAGGACTATCTGGCCTTCACCAACCACATCCTGTACGCCAACATGATGATCATGAACCAGGAAGCCTATGACTCCCTGGACCCCCTGTATCAGGAAGCCCTGGGCCAGGCTGTTGCCGAGGCCATGGCAGAGATCGGCGCCCAGCTGGCCACCATCGACGCCGACAACAAGGCCGAGCTGGAGAGCCGGGGCATGACCCTCATCGAGTACGCCCCCGAGTTCTATGACGAGGTCCTGGCCGTGCCCGGCGTTGTGGACCTGTACAAGAGCATCAACGAGCAGATCGGCGGCCTGGGCGACACCCTGCAGGAGGCCCTGGCCAACGCCTGAGCGCTGACAAATCAATAAGCAAGGCTGATTTTGGGCCGGCGGCGCTGTCAAGGGCCGCCGGCCCGGCCTTTACAAGGAGACGGGAACTATGGAAAGCAAACACAGAGGGCAGGCCTACGGGCTGCTGTTCTTCACCTTCTTTATCTGGGGCAGCGTCTACGTGGGGGGCAGGCTGGTGTCCGGCGACCTGCCGCCCGGGCTGGTGGCCTGCCTGCGGTGCGCCGCCGCCATGGCCCCGCTGCTCCTCATGGCCAGAAAGCACCTGGGGGTCAAAATCCACCGGGAGGACTGGAAATACTTCATTTTAGTGGGGATTCTGGGCTACTTTGCCACCCTTTTCCTGGTACAGCTGGGCATCTCCCTCACCGGCTCGGCCATGGCGTCCCTCATCAACGCCCTCACGCCGGTGTCCGTCACCATCCTGGCCGCCCTGCTGCTGAAGGAGCGGATTACCCCCATAAAGGCCCTGTGCCTTGTCCTGGCCCTGGCGGGCACGGTGGTCATCACCCAGGGGGCGGGCAGCCAGGGGGAGCTGCTGGGGGTGGCGGCGGTGCTCCTGTCGGTCATCGTCTGGGGCTTCGCGTCGGTGTATATGCGCCGGCTCACCGTCAAATACCCCGCTGTTTTGGTCACCACCTACGGCATGGCCATCAGCCTGCTGTTCCACATCCCCGCCGGACTGTCCTCCGCCATGGCCCAGCCGCTGAACTTCACCCCCAAGGTGGTCCTGACCGTCCTGTATCTGGGGGTCGTTGGCTCCGGCGTGGCCCAGTACACCTGGACCAAGTGCCTGTCCCTCCTCCCCGCCAGCACCTGCTCCCTGTTCTACCCCCTCCAGGCCGCCTTCGCCGCCATGATGGGGGCGGCGGTCCTGGACGAGTCCTTTACCCCCGCCTTCTTCATCGGCCTGTTCCTCATCTCCCTGGACGTGGCCCTGAGCACCTGGGAGACAAAAAATTTGTCTAAAACCTCCAGTCCACCCCAAAAATAGTTTGCATTTTCCGCCGGAATAGCGGATAATAGAGACAGACTATATTTTTAATCGGAGGGGTGGGACCATGAACCTAAGGCAGCTGTACTATTTTAAGGCCATCGCTGAGCTGGAGCACTACACCCGGGCGGCGGAGAAGCTGTATGTCAGCCAATCCAGCCTGAGCCACGCCATCCAGGAGCTGGAAAACGAGCTGAATGTGGAGTTTTTTGTCAAGCGGGGGCGGAATGTGGAGCTGACCAAATACGGCCAGCTGTTCCTCCCCTACGTCCAGAAGACCCTGGAGACTTTGGAAACGGGGATCGCCACCCTGGCCGACTACATCAACCCCAACACCGGCTCGGTGGTAATGGCGGGCTTCCCCTCCCTGGCCCAGTTTGCCCCGAACATCATCGTCCGCTACGTGTCGGAGACAAACCGGGTGGAGGTGCGCCTGCAATTCAACCAGGAGGCCACCTACGCCCAGCTGCGCAAACAGCTGCTGGAGGGGGAGGTGGACCTGATTTTCGCCACCGAGGTGGACGACCCCCGGGTGGGCTCCTCCTACATCGGGGACCACCAGATCGTCCTGCTGGTCCCTCAGAACCACCGGCTGGCCCGGCTGGAAAAGGTGGACCTGCGGGAGTTGGACGGCGAGGATTTCATCTCCTTCGACACCAACTGCCAGCTCCGGGAGGTCACCGACCGGATATTCCGCCAGCTGGACATCCAGCCCAACATCACCGCCGAGACTGCCCAGGACCTGATCATCTACGGCCTGGTGGCCGCCAGCCACGGGGTGGCCATCATCCCCTACCCCCTGGGCGGCGTGCCCTATAACACGAAGATCCTCTCCATCTCCGACGACATCCCCGCCCGGCGGCTCTATTTGTCCTGGAACAAGGACCAGTACCTGCCCCCGGCGGCGGAGTATTTCCGGGACTTCGTCATCCGCAGCGGGCAGGTGTTCACCCAGTTTTTGGAGAAAAACGACATTTATGCCCAGGCCGGGGCGCAAGGGCAGGCTCCGGCCCCGGTTTAAGGCCTGATTTTCCCGCAAACCATGCACAAAATCGAAGAATGAATGAAAACAGAGTATTGGACAAAAAGCCCCCTTTATACTAAGATTTAATTAAGCAAAACACCTAAAGAAAAGGGCCCAGTCCGGCGCTTTGGCCTCCGGCCGGGGGAGGGCTTTTCCCCGGGGGCTGGGGCGCAATCATGGCCCTTTTCGATAGGTCAAATTGTAGGGGCTGTGCCGCCGGCGCCGCTCCTAAATTAAAAAACAGGAGGAATTTGTTCATGAGCAAGAAACTGGTATCTGATCTCATCGTCGACTATCTGGAGCGCCGGAACGTGTCCAAGCTGTTCGGCCTGTGCGGACACACCGTCATCGGGATGCTGGACGCCCTGAGCCGCAGCAAGAAGATCGAGTATATCGGAATGCGCCACGAAGCCATCGCTTCCACCGCCGCCGACGGCTATGCCCGGATCACCCACAAGGCCGCCGTGGTCATGTGCCATCTGGGCCCCGGCCTGACCAACGTCATCACCGGCGTGGCCAACGCTTCTTTGGACTCCATCCCCATGGTGGTCATCGCCGGCGACGTGCCCAGCTACTACTTCGGCCGCCA
>JAAWNI010000206.1 GCA_022798855.1 Lawsonibacter sp.
GCCCCCGGGGCCCAGGTGCAGCTGGTGGGCAACCTGCGCACCGTGCTGTTCATGTGCCTGCCCGGCGAGGAGCAGCACTTTACCATCCGGGTGGGCAGCGATGACTTCTCCTTCGGCGGCATGACCGTCCTGATGGTGCCCGCAACCCTGGCCCAGCTGGAGGAGATTGCCAAGCTGAGCCAGCGCAAGGACGACCTGGAGGAGGACTACCGGGCTCTGTCCGGCAGCCTGGACGCCCTTCTGGACGCCCTGAACGACGTGCAGGGCGGGCTGTACGCCTCCGCCAACGGCCTGGACCGGCTGGACGCCGCCCGGGGCACCGTCTCCCAGGGCAAGGGCCAGCTCTACGCCGACGCGGGCGTCCTGCGGGGAGACCTGTCCAACATCGCCGACCTGCTGGAGCCGTTGGAGCAGCGGACTCTGGCCCTCAGCCAGACCATCACCAGCTCCAAGGCGGTGCTGGGGGAGATGACGGACACGGCGGTCTCCCTCCAGACCCAGCTGGAGAACCTGGAGAAGGCCCTGGCCGGCCTGGAGGACGGCTCCAGCGACGTGCGCCAGGTGGTCCGGGGGCTGGCCGACATGAAGAGCAGCCTGCGCTCCCTCCAGCGGGCCCTGGGCGACACCCAGATCGGTGGAAGCTCCAGCGGCGACCGCAACACCCCCAAGCTCCAGGAGAAGGTGGATAAGACGAAGCAGGTGGGCAGCGCCTACCAGGAGTCCGACCAGATCGAGTTTATGGGAAAAATGCTGGAGCTCCAGGGGAAGGACCCGGCCACGGTGGCCGGCCTGAAAAACCTGGCCGGCCTGAGCCAGGAGCAGGCGGAAGCCCTGGGCAAGCTGTCCGAGTGGAAGCTGGCCCAGGGGGCCAAGCAGCAGACCGACGCCATGTTCGCCGCCAAGGAGCAGATGGATTTCCAGCAGTTCTGCGGCACGCTCCCCGGCGTGGACGAGAAGACCGCCAAGCAGATGAGCGACCTCTGGACCGTCTACAACAGCGGGAAGGGGGGGCAGGGGGCCGGCGCTCAGGAGGAGCCGGAGGAGCCCGGCCCCGCCGAGCCCCCAGCCGCTGAGCCCCCGGCTTCCGAACCTTCCGAGCCCGAGCCCGATGGGGCGGAGGAGCCCACACCCCCTGACGCCGCCAACCCCTCCGACGGCCAGGACGGGGCCCCGGAGGACATCATGCCGGAGGAGTCCGGCAGCGAGGGGGGCGATGGGGCGTCCAGCCCCGACCCCGCTCCCACGACCGACCCTGCTCCCACGACCGACCCCGCGCCTGCGGCGGGGGCATCGGGCGACGGCGGAACGGTGGGCGGCGCGGCGGTGGACCTGATCGTGGGCGGCCTGGACGACGCGATGAGCCAGGCCAATGACCGGATCAACGCCATCCAGCGGGAGCTGAACAGCACCATCAACCGGATCACCCGCCCCACCGGCCGGGTGGTGGGGGAGCTGGCCGACCTGTGCGGCGACGTGGACGACCTGGTGGACCTGATCGACAGCGCCGAGGACCTGTCCGCCGCCCTGCGGCAGTCCTCCGAGAAGCTGCGGACCATCCTGGACCAGGTAAATGACCTGCGGCTCCTCCTGGACGAGTACGAGCCCACCCTCCAGGAGGGGGTGGCCAGCGTGGGGTCCCTGAGCACCTCCGCCGTCTCCGCCCTCCGGGACCTGGAAACCCTTATGGCCGACTCCGAAGCCCTGATGAAGGCCTCCGGCGATCAGCTGGACGACGGCGCCCGCCAGGCGCTGCGGGGGCTGTCCGCCACCCTGCGCCAGACCGCCAAGGCCATGGCCGCCACCAGCGACGTGCGGGACGCCAAGGCCACCATCAGCACCATCATCGAGGACGCCTGGCACGAGTACACCGGCGGCGTGAACAATATCCTCATGATGGACGCCGGGGCCCGGGCCGTCTCCCTCACCGACAGCCGCAACCCCGCCCCCTCCAGCGTCCAGGTCCTTATCCGCACCCAGGAGATCAAGGCGGAGGAGCCCACCGCCCAGCAGCTGGCCGCCGCCGCCCCGGCGCGGACCACCTTCTGGCAGCGGGTGGCCCAGATGTTCCAGGACTTCTGGAGCGCGGTAACCAGTATCTTCCATTGAAAGGAGCGGACCCCCTATGGTGGAAAAGATTGCCCATAAGCTGACCCGCCGGCCCAGGCTGGTGGCCCTAATCGCGGCGCTGCTGCTCATCCCCTCCGCCCTGGGCTACATCGGCACCCGGGTCAACTACGACATCCTCACCTACCTGCCCCAGGACCTGGAGTCCTCCCAGGGGGAGCGGCTGCTGGAGGAGCCCTTCCACATGGCGGCCACCAGCATGCTCATTGTGGAGGATATGCCCGCCGCCTACACCAACGACCTGATCTACGCCATCCAGCAAGTGCCCAACGTGTCCAACGCGGTGTGGCTGTCCAACGTGGTGGGCATCCAGATCCCCGTGGACTTCATCCCCGCCAACCTGCGGGAGATGTTCTACACCGGCAAGGCCACCATGATGATCATTCAGTACGAAAAATCGGGGGCCGACGAGGACACCATGAAGGCCATCCAGGCCGTCCGGGACATCTGCAACGAGAAGTGCTTCCTGGCGGGCTTCTCGGTGGTCATCAAGGACACCAAGGACCTGGTGGACCGGGAGCTGCCCGTCTACGTGGCCCTGGCGGTGGCCCTCTCCCTCATCGCCATGTCCCTGACCATGGAGTCGGTGGTGCTGCCCTTCGTGTTCCTGGCCAGCATCGGCATGGCCATCGTCTACAACTTCGGCTCCAACATCTTTCTGGGGCAGATATCCTATATCACCAAGGCCATCGCCGCCGTCCTCCAGCTGGGGGTCACCATGGACTACTCCATCTTCCTCTACCACCGCTATCTGGAGGAGAAGGCCCGCTATGACGACAACCGGGACGCCATGGCCCAGGCCATCGTGGCCGCCTTCACGTCCCTGTCCGGCTCCAGCCTGACCACCATCGCCGGCTTTATCGCCCTGTGCTTCATGCGCCTGACCCTGGGCCGGGACATCGGCCTCGTCATGGCCAAGGGGGTGGTGCTGGGGGTGGCGACGGTAATCCTGGTGCTGCCCGCCCTGCTGCTCCTCTTCGACAAGCAGATTGAGAAGCACAAGCACCGCAGCCTGCTCCCCGACTTCTCCGGAGTCAACCGCTGGGTGGTGGGACGCCGCCGGTGGTTCGCGGCCCTGTTCCTGCTGCTCTTCCCCCCGGCCCTCTATGCCCAGTCCCACGCCGGGGTGTACTACAAGCTGGACGAGGCCCTGCCCCAGGACATGGCGTCCATCGTGGCCAACAACAAGCTGAAGGACGAGTTTGACATGGCCACCTCCCACTTCGTCCTCCTCAGCGACGGCCTGCCCGCCACCGATATGAACCAGATGGAGCTGGAGCTGGAGGGGGTGGAGGGCGTCACCTCCGTCCTGTCCTACCACGCCATGCTGGGCGCGGGCATCCCCGACTTCTTCATTCCGGCGGATGTGCGGGATATGCTGAAGCAGGGGGGCTGGCAGCTGATGATGATCAACTCGGAGTACGCCACCGCATCCGACCAGGTGTCCGCCCAGCTCAAGGAGATCGGGTCCATCATCAAGGCCTATGACCCCGGCGCGCTCATCACTGGCGAAGCCGCCCTCACCGACGACCTGATCTCCACCTCCGCCGTGGACTTCCAGGTGACCAACTACATCTCTATCGCGGCCATTATTCTCATTGTGGCCTGGGTGTTCCGGTCCCTGTCCATGCCGGTGGTGCTGGTGGCCGCCATTGAGCTGGCCATCTTCATCAACCAG
>JAAWNI010000253.1 GCA_022798855.1 Lawsonibacter sp.
CATCAGAATTGCTGGCAAATGTAGGGCGGGACGACCTCGGCCCGCCGTCCTGCCGCAAACGGCGCGCCGGGTTGTCGCGCCCTACGGAGCGCCTTTGTCTGCAATTTTGGATCCTGCTATAGAACCTGTATTCAAAGCTGAGGGATGCTGGATGAACGGGAAAAGGACCAGTCAGACCGCAGTTAACGGTTATGGATACAGCGTCTTAAAGCAGGCCGGCGGCGGTCAGAACAGTGCGGTTCGTTTCGCGGAGCGCGAGCAGCATGGACATAGCCTCTTCACCGGTATAGATATCCTCAGTGGAAAGCACGCCAAAGAAGTTGTCTTCACACCACTTCTGATAGCCTTCAGAAACAACAGCGGCGTTAATCTTCTCAGTGAGATAGGCGCAGACATCAGCGGGAGTGCCTTTCTTGACCGCAGCGGCTTTAAATCCGATATTGGCGCCCAGCCCTTCAATACCCCACTCACCAGCGGCGGCCACATCGGGGAAGTATTGGCTGCGGACATCATTGATTACCACGCCTATTGTAATGTCGTCTCCGGCCTGAGCGTACTGAGCCGCGAAATTATCGTCAAAGACAGCAAAATCTATTTCACCAGACAAATAGGCCTGATACAATGCTGGAGCGCCGTCATAAGAAACCCATGTCACATGGTCCATGATGTTCATCTGATCAAACATGGCAGAGGCGGAGACATATCCAAAGCCGCTCATGGAAGGAACGCCAACTGTAAATTGTTCGTCAGATTCCAAAAAAGCTTTCATGTCGTCGCTGTTCTTAATATCTTTGCTGGAAGTACAGCCCAAAACAGAAAGAACGGGAGCTGTAGTGAAGGTCAGAATTTCCCAATCCTCCAGCGTATAAGTTAAGGTGTCATTTAACAGTGGCTGTGCAATTGTGGGGCCGTTGGACAAAATCGCCACAGTATAGCCGTCCGGGTCACGCCCGAAGGCATCCTGCAATCCGATGGTGCCTGACCCGCCGGAAATGTTCTCTACCAAGGTGCTGACAGGAAAATCGGCGTTCTCCAGCATAGCGCGGGTTGAGGTATCCAAACCATCGCCGGCGGCGTAAGGAACAATGAAGGAAATCGTACCGTTAGGATAAGAAGACTGCGTTCCGTTGGAAGAGGAGACGCCAGAAGTGCTGCCAGGCTGGTTGGCGGAGCTTCCACCGACATTGCCAGGCGCGCTGTTGTTCCCGCAGGACGCCATGGGCAAAGCCATAGCAAGGCTGAGCGTCAGCGCTAAGAGCTTCTTAAACTGTTTCATCGTTTCATTCTCCTTTTTATAAAGTAGCTTTCACAAAGTAACTTTATGAAAGCTACTTTAGTATAGCATAGCTGATATGTGTTTTCAATACCTATTATGACGGATTTTGCGCCTGCTTTTTGTGCATATTTCCGGTATCTCAAAAAAACGATGGCTGATATAATAAAAATGGCTTTGTATAATTTACACAGCTAGAGATATCAAGGAGTTGTAAGATATGCAGCAGCAAATGGGAAAGGATGCTCTGTATTCCAGCCATGAACGGTTGCTTCCAGGTGAATTAAAAAAAATCAACCGCAAAAAAGTATATGACTACATTTATGCCGAAAAGATGACATCAAAGCTTGCAATTACAAAGGCCTTGGAGCTCAGCCTTCCCACAGTGGCCCAGCACTTGGCCGCGCTTCTTGACGCTGGACTGGTGGAAAAACGGGGAGAATATGAGTCGACCGGAGGGCGCAAGGCCCAAATGATCCATTGCAATGCCAAAGCCCGCGTCGCAGTTGGAGTGGAGATACTGAAAGAGTCCGCGCAGATTGTGGCATTGGATCTGTATGGGAATGTTTTAAAAGAGGACGAACTTCCGGTTTGCTTCTCCAACACAGAGCCTTATTACCAGCAGTTGGGGGAATGGGCGAATCGATTTATGCATAGCCTTGCTTTCCCGCTGGAAAATATTCTTGGCATAGGCATTTCGATTCAGGGCTTGGTATCTTCTGACGGCGAAACCATTACCTTTTCCGAGCTCCTCCATTGTACCGGCGTCAAGCGGGCAGCTTATCAAAAATATATGGAGATGCCCTGCTTTTTGATCCATGATACCGAGGCTTCCGCCATTGCGGAGCTGTGGTTCAGCCATGATATCAAAAACGCTGTGTATTTAGCCTTAAACCGTAACTTTGGCGGCGCATTGATTTTGAACAACCACATCCTGCAGGGAAATAATTTGAACGGAGATACAATTGAGCATATGTGTCTTTCGCCGGACGGACCGACCTGTTATTGCGGCAAACAGGGATGTGTCGAGACATATTGCTCTGCTGACAGTCTGAAAAATATTGCCCACATGGAATTGCCTGAGTTTTTTCAGCGGCTTCGTGATGGTGACTCCCGATGCAGTAGGCTGTGGTGCAATTATCTGCGCTATCTTGCTATTACAGTTGATAATATCCGCATGATTGCCGATTTTGACTTTATTTTAGGCGGATTTTTGATTCAATTTATGAATGAGGATGATATCAAACTTCTTACAAAATATGTGAGGGAGCAGTGCGCGTTTGGATCTCAAAGGTTCACGTTTCGCATCAGTAAAAACGGAAGCAAGTCCGCTAAAATGGGAGCGGCGATTAAATTAATAGATCAATTTTTAGAATCTATTTAAAGTGTGTGGTGTAGAAGTATAGTATATTTTCATATCTGTAGCCGGACTGCCCGGGGGAGGGGTTGCACTTTTTTAATTGATGGAACTTATGGGGACTACGAAATATGAAAATGGACATGACGATACCTCCTAAATACCGCCATGTCTCAAAAAGTTCAGTCCATATATGATGTGAAAAATCAACGCCTACAACCCGATACCCCTTTTTGTATATCGCTCAGTATAAAGACCGGGGCCACATCCAATATCAAGTACCGAGGGATAGTTTTCTGGGGGAAGTATTTTGCTGATCCAATTGAACGACCCTACCCAATCTGAACAAATTGTTGTCAGTTGTTCGGATCAGTAGGATCGTTCTTTGTCTGTAGCCCTTGTATTTCAAGGGCTACAGGCTCTTTCGGCTTCGGATACCTGTGTCATTGACTAAGCGCAAACAGATCAAAATCAGAGTGCAAAACGTGTAAATGGCGGGAATCGAACCCCCTGCTGACATCACTTGTATCGTGCGGTTCAAGGCTTCCTCTTCTTTTCTGGTTCCCAGCACTTTGAATCGTCTTGAGTTTCAGCAAGGTGGAAGACTCTGATACTTACTTAAATTGCGGGGTCACACAGATTTTAGACACTCCCATGCAAAATATCAAGCCAGACGCTATCCTAACACGTCAGCCTACCAGGACCGTTTTGAAGTACTACTCTTCAACCGAAACCTTCCTACCAGACTCTTCATAAGCTGTGACTGACTGGACAGCTCTTCGCTTGCCGCCGCGCTTTCCTCCGCAGTCGCCGAGTTTGTCTGTACAACATTGGATATCTGGTCAATTCCCACAGTGAGCTGAGCGATGGAATCCGCCTGATCGTTGCTGGCCTCCGAAATCTGTTCGATAATACCAGCCATTTCGTTCACGTCATTGACCGCTTGAATCAAGGACTGCGCCGTATCGTCCGCGATCTGCGTTCCGTTTTCGATCGCCTGCAAAGAATTTTCAATCAAAGCAGCGATATTTTCGGAGGCCTCTTTGCTTTTGTTTGCCAGATTGCGGACTTCATCGGCTACTACGGCAAACCCTTTTCCGGCGGCGCCTGCGCGGGCGGCTTCTACGGCGGCGTTCAGGGCAAGAATATTGGTTTGGAAC
>JAAWNI010000207.1 GCA_022798855.1 Lawsonibacter sp.
GCCGTACCACTTGTCCTCGCTGCGCAGCACCTTCACCCGGGCCTTGCCCTCGTCGATGAGCTGGCTGACCACGGTGGGCAGGAAGTACTCCCCCTTCTCCGGGTTCTCGGCCAGGGCCTTGTCCAGGAAGGCGGGGAAGCGGGCCAGGGCCTCGTCCAAAAAGCTGCGGGTGAAGCCCCACATGTTCATGGACACGATGGTGCCGCCGGGCAGGTCGGTCCAGGTGGCCCCGTTGTCCTCGGTGTACCGGGGGGGCTCCCCCTTCTCGATCTTGGTGCGCTCGGTGACCTGGGTGAGGAAGTGGTCCGCCGTCTCCTCGCACACCCCGCGGGCGACGGTGCCGTTTTCGGTGACGGTGTTTTTCAGCAGGTAGCCCACCATCACGTATTCGTAGAACTCCCCGTCCTGGTGGGTGCTGAGGTAGTTGTAAATCTCCTGGAAGGCTTCCGGGCCATAGTAGTCATCGGCGTTGATGACGGCGAAGGGGCCGTCCACGATATTCCGGGTGGCCAGGGCGGCGTGGGCAGTGCCCCAGGGCTTGGTCCGGCCAGCGGGGACGGAGTAGCCCTCAGGCAGGTCCTCTTTCAGCTGGTAGGCGTACTTCACATTCATCGCCTTGGACACACGGTCGCCGATGGCGGCCTTGAAGTCGGCTTCAATCTCCGGCTTGATGACGAAAACCACCGTCTCGAAGCCCGCCCGGCGGGCGTCGTAGATGGAGTAGTCAATGATGAGCTGGCCGTGGCCGCCCACCGGGTCCAGCTGCTTCAAACCGCCATACCGGCTGCCCATGCCGGCGGCCATAATCACTAAAACGGGTTTGTTCACTGCTCTGTTCCTCCCAAATCATATTTTTGAAATTGTATGTGGGGCGGGACGGCTCGGCCCGCCGTCTTTGCTATCAGCGGCGCGCCGGGGTCGCCGCGCCCTACAGATTATCCTTTATACCCGTTGGGGTTCTGGGACTGCCACTTCCAGGAGGAGGCGCACATCTCCTCGATGCCCAGCTGGGCGGACCAGCCCAGCTCCTCCCGGGCCTTGGCGGGGTCGGCGTAGCAGGAGGCGATGTCGCCGGGGCGGCGGGGGTCGATGACGTAGGGCAGCTCGTGGCCGCAGGCCTTCTCATAGGCGTGGACCACGTCCAGCACAGAGTAGCCGTTGCCAGTGCCCAGGTTGCAGACGAACAGGCTGCAGTTAGTATCCAGCTTCTTCAAAGCGGCCACGTGGCCCTTGGCCAGGTCCACCACATGGATATAGTCCCGCACGCCGGTGCCGTCGGGGGTGTCGTAGTCGCTGCCGAAGACGTGGACCTTCTCCAGCTGGCCCACCGCTACCTTGGCGATATAGGGCACCAGGTTGTTGGGGATGCCGTTGGGGTCCTCGCCGATCAGACCGGACTCGTGGGCGCCGATGGGGTTGAAGTACCGCAGCAGGGCCACGTTCAGCTCAGGGTCGGCGGCGCAGATGTCCATGAGGATCTTCTCTTGGAAGAGCTTGGAGGTGCCGTAGGGGTTGGTGGTGCCGCCGGTGGGGAAGTCCTCCCGGATGGGCACGGTGGCCGGGTCGCCGTACACCGTGGCGGAGGAGGAGAACACAAAGTTGTGTACCCCGTGGCGGCGCATGGCCTGGAGCAGGTAGAGGGTGCTGATCAGGTTGTTGGAGTAGTACTCCAGGGGCTTGGCCACGCTCTCGCCCACGGCCTTCAATCCGGCGAAGTGGATCACCGCGTCGATGCCGGGGTGCTGGGCGAAGAGGGCCTCCACCTCGGCTTCGCTGCACAGCTCGGACTTGACGAAGGGGGCCTCCTTCCCGGTGATCTGCGCCACCCGGCGGAGGGATTCCTCGCTGGAATTATACAGGTTGTCGGCTACCACGATCTCATATCCCGCCTGGATGAGTTCCACACAGGTATGGCTGCCAATATAGCCGGCGCCGCCGCAGACAAGAATAGACATAAAAACCGCTCCTTCATATTAAATAATAGTGTAGGTTTTTTGGCACCTCTATTGTAACGCTTTGGCAAAGGAAATGGAAGGGACGATTCTACTCATTATCTGTAAAATTGTTCGATTTCCGAAATTTTTTTTAGTTTGACCCCTCCGGGCCTGCCGCCGCCCCAGGCCGAGGTGCGGGTTCTGTTTTGGCTTATTTCAGCGCGTCCGACACCTTCAGCAGCGTATCCTCGTGGGTGTGGTCCACCAGGTGGGTGTAGATGCGGCCGGTGGTGGCGGGGGTGGCGTGGCCCAGCGCCTTGCCGATGTCGAACAGGGGCACGCCCTGGAAAGAGGCCACAGTGGCGAAGGAGTGGCGCAGGCCGTGGAGGGTGACACGGGGTAGGTCGTTTTTCCGCACAAACCGGGTAAAGGCCAGGGACAGGGCGTTGGGGGAGTAGGGGAGGCCTTTGTGGTCCAGAACGACGAAGGGGCTGGGTTCCTCCAACTTGCTGGCCTGCCGCTCCTGCTCCATCTGGAGGAGCCGGGCCACGTCGTCGGGGATAAAGAGGGTCCGGACGGAGGAGCGGGTTTTCGTCTCCTTCTGGACGATGGTGGCGCCGAAGGCGGTGCGGGCCTCTTTGATATAGAGGAGCTGCCGCTGGTAGTCGATGCTCTCCCACCGCAGGCCGCAGATTTCCTCCCGCCGCATCCCCAGGCTGCCCGCCAGCTTGGCGCACAGCTCCAGGGGATGGCCCTCCAGAAGGGAGTACAGCCGTTTCAGCTCCTCCGGGCGGTAGTAGGAAGTCTCCTTCTGCTTGGCCCTGGGCGGCTCCACCTTGTCCATGGGGGACTGGAGCAGCTTGTCCTGGCGCACCGCCGAGCGCAGGGAGGAGGACAGCAGGTCGTGGTGCCGCCGCAGGGTGTTGGAGGACAGGTTGGCGTTCTGCTGAACCTGGATGTAATACTGCTGGATGTCCATGGGGGTAAGCTTGAGCAGGGGGATGTGCCCCAGGGCGGGGACGACGTGGTTGTCGATGATTTTCTGATAGCCGTATACCGTTGTCTCCGCCCGTGTGGGGCGGACGATGTTGTCCATCCAGGTTTCCAGCCAGTCGCCCAAGGTCAGGCTGTGCTGGGGGGTGCGCAGCTCCTCTTCCCGATGGGTGAGAAAATTCCGCAGGCCGGCGCGGGCGGCGTGCAGGGTGCGGTAGGTCTGATACCGTTTTCTCCGCTTGCCATCCTTGTCTTTGCCGAGATCCATGCTCACGTAGTAGATTTTCCGAGCCTCATCGTAAGAGATGTTGCGCTCCACTGTCTTCCTCGCCATAATCTTTACCTCCATATCTTTTTCTATATGACGGATGGCGCCGCCATAGGAAGCTTCCCCCAATTGCGGAGGAAAATTCATCCTGGAAAAGAATATGGGGCATAAACGGGGGCGAGGACAAGATATTTTGACGAAAAAAGTCGAAATAAATCGAATTTTTTGTTGGGAAGCAAGAAAAGGCTTTTGATGTGTGGAGAGTTATGGGATGTATTGTGTAAAGGGTGGTTTCACCATCCAAATACACATTGGCTGATGGTTCATTTGTGGCAAGATGACGCAGGTCGGAAAGACGGTGATCAACCAGCAGGAGGGAACCGAAGCGGGAGCGCCCAGGATAACCTGGGCGCTCCGTTCTCTTTGTCAGCCCTCTCGAAGAGCGCACTTACTCACCACCGACAAGCGGGTGGGGTAGTACCGCCTGCGGCCGCCGTGCGCTCTCCAGGGGCGGCTCCGCCGGGGTGTCCTCCCCTGCCGGTATATACCAGCAGACGCCAACGGCGGCTTGT
>JAAWNI010000263.1 GCA_022798855.1 Lawsonibacter sp.
GAGGATGCAGGCGGGCTGACGCCCGCCAAAGACGACAACACCGCCCTGTACCATTTTGCCCCCCGAACTTTACCGATTTTCAAGTGTGTCGACTATATAGGGCGGGAAATAAAAATCAGGCAGGGGCAGAGCCCCTGCCCTATATCAGGGCTTGTTTGAAAATGTCAATACGCTGTCTTTGTCAGCAACAACGCAAAAAAACCGCTTGCGTCTCTTATCAAAATAGTGTAAAATATGCTTACGAGACAGCAAAAGCATAAAGGCAGGACGTGGGAGGTTGCAGCCTCCCACGCCCCTATGCAGGAGGCAGCTTAACTCCAGTCCCACACAGCAGAAATTTCTGCGCCCAAAATCCATTATAACGGTTTCCCCGGCAATAATCAATGGGGAAATCAGGATGTGTGCGTAGCTTACGGCGGTGTAGGGCTTTATATCCCTGCGCCGCTTTTGTTGTCTTGATGGGAACGCCTACGGGGGCCGGGAAGTCCCACCCCCAAGGGCCAGTACCATTAAGACAGGGGGAGAAAACCCCTATTAAAAACAAAGGAGAGAACAATATGAGCAAAAGAATGCTATCCCTTGCGCTGGCCCTGGTTTTCTGTTTAGGCCTGACGCTCCCGGCCTGCGCCGCCGAAAAAACGGACGGCTCCGCAGGAACGGCGGGCGGCTCCACAGTCACCGATGCGAAAGGCAATACCTACACGCTTTCCAACCCAATCTTGTATACAATCGACCGAACCACCCCGCCCTTTGGCTCCTTTGAAGGACAATCCATGTTCTCAGATGAAACTGAAATTGATGTGATTTACGCCGTCCCGGCTGGAACGGTCCTGACAGCGCCCAAGGGCGTAATGTTCCCGGTTGACGAATCCTGGGACGTGGTTTGGAATGATGGAACGCCTTCCCTCGTGGTATATGGCACTGGCGGCGAAGGATTTAGCTCCTATGAGATGAGCGACGCCAACGTTTTGTGGGTGTTCCCTTGCCACCTCACCGCGTTCACTGGGGACAACTTCAGCATGGAAGGGCATACGGGCACGATAGCCTTTTATACCCCGGACGAGGAACACGCCGCCGCGAACCCCTTCACGACTCAGAACGATAAGCCCAGCACGCCCGAAACACCCACGGCGCCCCCTGAAACGCCCAGCAAGACCGCCTTTGCCGATGTGGCGGCGGGGGCGTATTACGAGGACGCGGTGGCTTGGGCTGTGAAGGAAACGATTACCAGCGGGACCTCGGCCACGACCTTCTCCCCCAATGTGAACTGCACCGTGGGACAAATACTCACCTTCTTATGGCACTGTAAGGGCTCTCCGGAACCCACAATCAAAAACCCCTATTCCAATATCAAAGAGGGCGATTACTATTACAAAGCGTTGCTGTGGGCGACGGAACTCGACCTGATTGCTGGGGATGGAGGAATATTCAACGCGGATCTGCCTTGCAATCGTATCTCTGCTGTCTTTTTCATGTGGAAGGCGGCTAACCCGCCGTTTAACCCGGCGGCCGGTGAGAAGCAATTATTTACGGATGTACCCATAGAGGGGTTTGGATATCAAGCTGTCTATTGGGCTGTGCAGAAGGGTATCACCAGCGGCACCAGCGCGGCCACGTTCAGCCCGAACGCCACGGTGACAAGGGCGCAGGCGGTGACCTTCCTGTATCAGGCGTTTGCTCAGTGACCGTAAGAAGCCATCCCCAAATTTTTGCGAAAACTGGATTTGCAAACAGCCACCCAAATAAAAAGTAGGCTTTCAACAGCATATAACAGGCATAACAAAGCGCCGTCTTTACAGACGGCGCTTTATCATGTCTGGAGGGGATCGCACGAAACGAGGCCCAAAAAAATATCAGGTCCAAGATGCAAATATAATTTGTATCTTGGACCTGTCTGAAACCAATCTTCCGTCCATCTCCATTGGGTATAACCGGCCGTCAGCGGTCGCTGACGGTATCTTCATCGCTGGTGTGGTAAGCGTCGTAATTGAAAATCAGATCGTCGACGTCCACATCGTCACGCACCTTGGACCAGATGCTGTTTACTTCCCGTTTGGGCATTGTCATTTTTGCCATCTCCTTTCTCTTGCTGCTTAAAAATGGGTATAAAAATACCACCGTCTGCCATACAAACGATGGAGATTAAGCTGGTGTAGCCGGTGTCGGGCCCATCAGGCCGCAATGCTGCGCACAGTATGCTCCGATCGTTTGCAAAATAAGAGTGCTCCCTGGGTGACATAACGCTGATGCATCTGTGCCCACCTCTTTTCCCGCAGAATAATCAGTCAGTTTCCGGGGATCATCCGGTCCTCTTCCTGACAATAGTTATTGTAAACCTCGAACCGGCGTTTGTCAAGGGATGTTTGTTATTTTTTTAAAAAAATTTTTCATTTTTTTCCTGGACTCGTAACTATTGCCAAAAATTATTCCAAAAACTAGGACGCAGCCCCAGCCGCGTCCTAGTTTTCACGCTATATCTTCATGTTTGCCTGGGTAAACATCCGGTACAAGGGCCGTTCCAGCGCCAGCGCCAGGAAAAAATTCCCGCCGCAGTGGAGCAGGTCAAAAGGAATTCCCGCCACCCACCGGGAAAAGGCCGCCGCCGGCCCGCCAACCAGATAGGGGATGGCGTCCAGGGCCCCAAAGCTGAGCCCGAAGGCTCCGCTGGCCACAGCCCACACAAGGGGGGGCAGCTCCCGGCTCCGCCCGATCAAGAGGACGGCCAGGGCCCACAGGGGCCAGATGTACAGATAGGTTGCCCACCACAGGTGGAAGCCGTAAAGCAGCCCCTCCAAGAAGACGAAGGTGTAAATGATGTAAAATACCTGCCGCCCAAAGACAAGGGTGTACACCAGGATAAGCAGGGACACCGGCTCAATGTTGGGCAGAGGGGACATCGCAACCTGAAGGGCTGTCATGACGGCGGCCAGCAGGGCGCACAGCACCACCCGGCGGCTGGCCGTTCCAACGTCGTTTCTATCCATGGGCCTTAGTAGGTGGACATCGTCAGCTCAAAGTGGTCGCCGTCGGCGATGGGGGTCGCGTCCACCCCTGTGTCTACCTGATCGCCCCCCTTGGTGACGCACCACCACTGGCGCAGGCCCTCCTGGGCCGTCTCGCCGTCCACGGTGGTGATAAACAGGCCGTAAGGCCCCTGTTCCCCCGCCGCCAGCTCCTCGGCCGCCAGGACTTCCCCCAGATACTCTGCGTCGGTGTGGTAAGTGAACTCCTTGGCGCTTTCGTCGCCATGGACCACCTCCACCACCACCGTCTTGGCCCCCTCCTGGGTCTGCGGCCTGGTGAAATGCCAGAGCCCCAGCATCAGGGCCGCCGCAACCGCCAAAACGGCAGCGGCAAACATTGTTTTCCTGTTTCCCCTCATGATAAAACCTCCCCGCTGTCACTCGCAGCGTCAGTATATTTCCCCAGGCAGGTCTTCTGACTTGAGCATCAACGCCCGGCCGCGCCTTCCCGGTTTCCCAGTGGCATGCTGCGGCCCGACTCCCCTCTCACAGCGGCGGGACCGTGAATTTCTTCCCTATTCTCCCGGAGCTTTTGGCCCGGGCACCTGAGGTGGAAGAATTATACCACAAATTCTGTAAAAAGGGAAGACAGGGCTGATGCTTGGGAGTGTCCTACCGCGCATTTTATTGCGGTCACCTATAGCAGGATCCAAAATTGCTGACAAAGGCGCTCCGTAGGGCGCGACGACCCGGCGCGCCGTTTGCGGCAGGAC
>JAAWNI010000208.1 GCA_022798855.1 Lawsonibacter sp.
CCGGCGGCGATGCGCTTTTTCCGGCTGGAGTTCAGCAGCTTGGGGTCCTCCCGCTCGGCGGGGGTCATGGACAGAATGATGGCTTCCATCCGCTGGAGGAGCTTGTCGTCCATGGCAGCCCCCTCCAGGTCGCTGGCCTTCACCCCGGGGAGCATCCCGGCGATCTCGGTGAGGGAGCCCATATTTTTTAACTGCTTCATCTGGTCGTAGAAGTCGGTGAGGGTGAATTTGTTCTTCCGCAGCTTCTCCTGGAGCTCCAGGGCCTTTTTCTGGTCGAAGGACTGCTCCGCCTTCTCGATGAGGGAGAGCATGTCCCCCATGCCCAGGATGCGGCTGGCCATGCGGTCGGGGTGGAAGACCTCGATCTGGTCCAGCTTCTCCCCCACGCCCACAAATTTGATGGGCTTGCCGGTGACCGCTTTGATGGACAGGGCCGCGCCGCCCCGGGCGTCGCCGTCCAGCTTGGTGAGGACCACGCCGTCGATGTCCAGGGCGTCGTCAAAGGCCTTGGCGGCGTTCACCGCGTCCTGGCCGATCATGGCGTCCACCACCAGAAGGATTTCGGTGGGCTCCACGGCGGCCTTGATGTTCCGCAGCTCCTCCATCAGCGCTTCGTCCACGTGGAGCCGGCCGGCGGTGTCCAGAAAGACCATGTCGTTGCCGTGCTTGGCCGCGTGCTCCACGGAGGCTTTGGCGATATCCACCGGGTCGGCCTGGCCCATCTGGAAGACGGGGAGGTCCAGCTGCCTGCCCACCACCTCCAGCTGCTGGATGGCGGCGGGGCGGTAGACGTCGCAGGCGGCCAGAAGGGGCCGCTTGCCGTTCTGCTTCTTCATCAGGCCGGCCAGCTTGGCGCCGTTGGTGGTCTTGCCCGCGCCCTGCAGGCCCACCATCATCACCACCGTGGGGGGCTTGGAGGCGATGGCCAGCTTGGCCGCCGACCCGCCCATCAGCTCGGTGAGCTCCTGGTTGACGATTTTGATGATCTGCTGGGCGGGGGAGAGGGCCTCCAGCACGTCGGACCCCACGGCCTTCTCGGTGGCCTGGGCCACGAACTGCTTGACCACCTTGAAGCTGACATCGGCCTCCAGAAGGGCCAGGCGTATCTCCCGCATGGCCTCCTTCACGTCGGCTTCGGACAGCCGGCCCTTGCCCCTCAGCTTCTTGAAGGCGGCGGACAGCTTTTCAGAAAGTCCTTCAAATGCCATGGCTCTACTCCTTTAAAAGGGCGCTGGCGGCGTCTCGGATTTGGAGGGCCAGCCGCTCCAGCTCCTCGCTGTCCTGGCGGGCGGCCAGCTGGACCACCCGGTCGGCGTCCTGGAGCAGCCGCTCCAGCTGGCCGCGCATGGTGTGGAACCGCTTGATCAGCCCGGTCTTGTCCTCCAGCTCGGTGAGGACGGCTTCCGCCCGGACGATCACGTCCCGGACCCCCTGGCGGGTGATGCCGTAGTTCTCGGCGATCTCCCCAAGGGACAGGTCCTCGTTGTAGTAGAGGTCGTAAAACTCCTTCTGGCGGTCTGTCAGCACATCTCCGTAGAAATCGAAGAGCATGGTCATGCGGTAGGCTTGATTTTTCATCCCAACAGACCCCCCTTGCCGAAAAACGTAAAGGCAAATAACTTTACATTCGGCAGTCTAGCATATTTTATCCCGTTTGTCAAGCCAAAATACTTGACTGCCCAGCGGGCTGCTTTGGTATATTCCGCCAGGGATGGGGGGAAACTGGAGGAAAAACTGGAATCCCCCGCCGCCGAAGGCGGCAGCTGGGGGATTCTGATTCAGGAGGTCCTCCCTATGTCCAACACCCCCCGCGTCCCCATGGACGACGCCCATCTGAAAAAATACGCCGTCAACGCCGCGAAGGATATCAAGCCGGAGGGGGCGGCATCCTGCCGCGCCCTGTCCAGGCAGCTGAGGGCCGGCCTGAGGCGGGTGCGCCGGGCCCAGGAGGAGCTGAACGGCTGGAGCGCCGGCCAGACCGCTCTGCCTGGGGCGGTGGAGTGGCTGCTGGACAACCACTATATGGCGGTCCGGGAGGGGGAGCGGGCCAGGGAGGCCCTCAAGGGGGGCAAGCCCCTCCGGGGGGCGGCGGGGGGAGGGTCCCTGCTCCAGCGCTGCGCCCAGGGCGCCCTGTGGGCCGCCCCCGACCTGGACCAGGGCCGGCTGGCCCTCTATCTGGAGGGCTTTCAGTCGGTGTGCCCCCTGACGGAGCGGGAGTTGTCCCTGTTCGTCCCCGCCCTGGCGATGGCGCTGGTGGGGCGGCTGGCGGAGCTGTGCGGCGGGCTGAACGCCCTCAAGGAGGACCAGGTGCCGGCCGAAGAGATGGGGGCCGTTTTCGCCGCCCTGCGGGCGCTGTCCGGGGCGGAGTGGACCGCCCTTCTGGAGGGGGCCAGCCGGGTGGAGCGGGTGCTGGCGCGGGACCCCTCGGGCCACTACCCCCACATGGACGAGGACACCCGCCGCCGCTACCGGCAGAGGGTGTGCCAGCTGGCGAAAAAACACCGTCTGGAGGAGGGCCAGGCCGCCCGCCGGGCGCTGGAGCTGGCCACCCAGGGGGAGGGGCCCCGCCGCCATGTGGGCTGGTACCTCTACCGGGAGCCCCTGGGGCGGAGCCAGAAGCCCCGCTCCGGGGTGAGCTACGGCCTGGCGGTGCTGGGGCTGTCCCTGGCCGCCGCCCTGGCTCTGTGGCGGGCCGCCGGGACGCCGCTGGCCGCTGTTCTGCTCATCCTGCCCCTGTCTGATATCGTAAAAAACGCGCTGGACTTTCTGCTGGTCCGGCTGGTGCCCCCCCGCCCGGTGCCCCGGATGGAGCTGGAGGGGGGCATCCCCCGGGAGGGCCGCACCTTGTGCGTGGTGGTGTCCCTCCTCACTGGGGAGGACAGCGGCCCCAAGCTGGCCGCCCTGCTGGAGCGCTACCGCCTGGCCAACCGGGACGCGGGGCCGGAGCTGCGGCTGGGGGTGGTGGCCGACCTGCCCGACAGCGGAACCCCTATGGGGGCGGAGGGGGCGGCCTGGATGGACAGCGCCCGCCGGGCCATCAACAGCCTCAACGAGAAGTACGGCGGGGGCTTCTGCCTGTTCTTCCGGGCCCCGGCCTTCAGCCAGCGGGACGAGCGCTATATGGGCTGGGAGCGGAAGCGCGGGGCCCTCACCGAGCTGGTCCGCCTGCTGAAAGGGAAGCCCACCGGCCTGGAGGTGAAGGCGGGGGAAAAGAGCTGGCTGCGCCAGGTGAAATATGTCATCACCCTGGACGCGGACACCAGCCTGAACGTGGGCGCCGCCCGGGAGCTGGCCGGGGCCATGCTCCACCCCCTGAACCAGCCGGTGGTCGACCCCCGGCGGAAGATCGTCACCGCCGGCCACGCCCTGTTCCAGCCCCGGGTGGCGGTGGAGCTGGAAGCGGCCAACAAGTCCTTTTTCGCCAAAATCTTCGGCGGGCTGGGGGGCGTGGACCCCTACGGCTCCACCGCCAGCGACGTATACCACGACCTCTTCGACCAGGGAACCTACACCGGCAAGGGTGTGTTCTCGGTGGACGCCTTCTACACCTGTCTCAGCGGCCGCTTTCCCGACAACGCCATCCTGTCCCACGACCTGCTGGAGGGCAGCTACCTCCGGGCGGGCCTGCTGGGGGAGGTGGAGCTGAC
>JAAWNI010000264.1 GCA_022798855.1 Lawsonibacter sp.
TCCCAGCCCGCTGGGGCGCAGTGGTGGGTTGCCGGCTGTGAGGTTGCCGCAAAGCACGGTCTGTTCCCCATCACCGACATGGCCATTCGCGATAACTGGAACAATGTGGCCAACACGCCCATTGAGCGTGAGCAGATGGCCCAGATGATGTACAATGCCCTGGTCGACTCGAAGGCAAAGTTGCCGAGCTACGACGAGTACTCCGAAGTGGCACTGGGTATCAACGACATCATGGATGTTGACAACTACGATGCTGTGGCAACCTGCTATGCGCTTAATCTGCTCTCTGGCAATGGTAATGGTCTCTTCGACCCACGGGCCAATATGACTCGTGCCCAGGCGTGCGTAGTCCTGTGCAACATCTACGGTTACGTCACTGGCGACGTGACTGGGGGAACCACTCCCGGGCAGCCCGTAGACCCTGTGGACCCCGTCGACCCAGTTGACCCCGTTGACCCGGTGCAGCCCGATGTTCCTCGCCCCGCCGGCGCCGTAGGCGGGCAGTACGACGTATCTGCTCACGATGTCCCTGCTGACACAAATAAGGATGGTTGGATTACAGAGTCGGAGGTTCAGGCTGTGCTCGACCAGCTAAAGATAGAGTATCCAGAAGGAAGTCCTTGGGGGTTAAACACCCGCTATCCTGGACGTCCAGATGGGCAGGGGATGGGTGCAGGCACCGCCTGTGCCGGATTTGCTAGGATGGTCAGCGACAGCATATTTGGGACTCTGCCCAAATATGCGGTTTCTATCGACAAACTCCGCATCGGAGACGTGTTGGTTAATAATGCTGCCAAGCATGATAATGTCTGCATCCAGACATATTATCGTGCAAGTAGTGGGGCTATGATAACCAGTAAATATCTCACGGTGAATGGCAACAGTGGCGGTACTGTGGTTTGGGAGCAGCAAGAAAAATACGCCGACTGGCCAACCAGCATTACAGACGGAGTTATTTATTCCCGATACCCGCTGGGATAGAGATAGTCGTCAGTCGAGTTGCCTATTACCACCCCTAGTTTAATCACTTTGAATTAGGCACAGCTGATACAAAGATGGAGTTGGGTGGTATAAACCTGTTCTTGAAATAGAATAACGGTATGGTATAATAATATTGTGTGAAGCTATAAATAGGCATCTAGCCGGCCCTTACAGGCCGGCTTTCTTTATGCCTGAATCCGGCGGGGCTGCTTGTGGGCGGCCCCGCCTCTCTGTTTTAACTGGAGGTGAAATTATGTGCAGACGGATAACCCGGACTTGCCGTGGCCCCTGACAGAGGGTGTTGCAGCAAGTCCTTATTTATAATACAAGGAGGAGTTATAATTGCAAATTATTAAGCAAAAAGGCCGGCGATGGCTTTCCGGCCTACTGGCAGTCGTCATGCTGTTTGGCCTGTTGCCAGCATCCGGGCTGATTCTCCCCGCCCAAGCCGCAGGGGGGCCACCCGCAACCATCACCTTGGATAAGTCCGACATGGAGACCCAGCCTTACGATGACGAAAACATGGTCTCTACGAATGCATCTTACAACAAAAAGGCAAGAATGCGCATTTTCTGGATGAATGTAAACGGACAGAGAATTCCCGGATTTTGTGCCGACCACAGTAAGGAACTGGACACGAAGAAAGGGCGCGCCACCTGGGGGAACCCTGTCCCCTTGGAGGAGGCTGTGGCTCCGAATGGAGCCCCATATAGCATCATAGCCCCATATGTTTGGTGGTATTATTCCGGGTTCTACACATCCGAGTACATTAAGGCCAACTGCAATATCGACAGAAATGAGTGTGCAAGCGATGCCGATTATGAGGATAAGGTGGGAAAATGGTCTGAAGAAAACGGATTTGGCTATTATGCCCAGTGGTCAACCTGGACCCAGAAACTAAACAGCGCATATCCTCAATGCTCTGCGTGGATGGTTGGGAACGGGAAAATTACCAGCTTAGACTCGGCTGCCATGGATAAAGTAGCGGAAAGCTATTTGCATGCTTGGTGTGCCATGTATAAGCACAGATACCACATGACTACCGCCCAAATAAAAAAAGAATACCCAACAAATTATGACAGCGCAATGTCTGCTGCACGCCGTATCGTTGAAAACTATAACAATGGAGAATACTTTAACCAGTTTACGGACGGCTTGAAGGTCTATGTCTACACGCCCATTGATGGTGGCAGATTCTCCGCAGACAAAACCCAACCGATTATCGTGGCGGTGAGAGAGAACGAAAATACAGAAAGCCCATATGCTTGGCTCAAAGTACAAAAAGTCGACCAGGATGGGCAGCCTCTGACTGGTGCTAAGTTCGGTGTGTATGAAGATTCTTCTTGTTCTGATGAAAGCGAACTTGGAGTATTTACAACAGGCTCGAACGGGGTTGGTTATTTTAAGGTAACATGGACGGCGCTTACAGCTTCAGACACGAAGCGTACTGTCTGGGTGAAAGAGCTCCAAGGCCCATCACCCGAGTATCAGATAACTCAGTCTCCCGTCCAAGGGACGGTGGATGCCAATGTGCATGTTGATGAAGCACATGCGCTGTTGGTCCGCGGTGGCCCCTGGAAAAACACTGTGCCGAAACCGGGGAAAAGCATCATTCGTAAAGTGGACGAAAATGGTATTGGCATCGGCCCAGGCACGTTCCACTTCTCTTGCCTTGCCGAAGGCATGGAGTTCGATGTGGACTTCGATGAAAGCGGCAACTTGACCAAGGAATTGAACTGGTGGAATCCGGCCTTGCCCAATTACATCCCGGAGGGAACCTATCAGGTCACAGAGACAAAGGGTCCTGAAGGTTATGTGATTGACACTTCCGCTAAGGAAATCCGTCTATGGACGGAGATTATCGATGACATCAAGACCCCGAAAAACTCCGGACCTTTGACGTTCGTAAACCATGAAAAGATTCGTATTACGCTGGAAAAGCGTGATGAGTCTGGCAAGGGCCTGCCTGGTGCGGTCTTTGCAGTTTACTACAATGACGAATACCTCAAGGATGTTGAGACGGGGGCTGATGGCACCTTTGTCTTGACTGGTGATGGAGGGGAAGGCCTGCCTGATGGCGTGTATACCTTTATTGAAACCAAAGCACCTGCCGGCTATGTACTGCCGCGCAATAGGGTACAAGAAGTGGTGCTCTGCGCTGCGAAAGATGGCCCCAAAAATGTTATTCTCTCCTTCACCAATTACCGCTACTCTGAAATCCGCATCAAGAAGGTTCAAACGGGGACAACCAGTGGCTTGGCCGGCGCTACGTTTGAAGTGAAAATTGATGAGCAGAGTATCGGCACTGTTGGCCCAACTGGGCCAGACGGCGTTATCCAGCTTGACTACAGTATGTACGGCAAGTTCCTGGACGACGAAAACAAGGACAGCTGGGTCATCAGCGTCCGCGAGGTCATTGCTCCGGACGGATACATGATTGACGATACCAGCTGGCACAGCCAGGTGCTGCGCCAGGGCGAGACCCTGAAGGAGTTCCTCTTCGAGGACGAGGCTCCCACCACCATTATCATCAAGAAGGTCTCCGCCAATACCGACGAGCCCCTGGCCGGCGCCACCTTTGAGGTGGAGGTCGAGGGCGAAATCATCGGCACCTTCGGCCCCACTAAGGAAGACGG
>JAAWNI010000209.1 GCA_022798855.1 Lawsonibacter sp.
GGCATTCCCTCTCGTGTTTTGTGGTTGGTCGTGCTTCCATTATAACACTTGAGGCTATGCCTTCTTTTTTGTCATTTTTTAGATTTGCTCATTTATAGAACTACTACTCTAATAATACAAGGAGAATGATTAGATGGCTGCCATAAAGAACCTCTGCGCACAAATCAGTCTTGACCTGCATCAGTGGAGAGGATATGCAGCCGTTACAACATCACGCGTCCATGGTATATAGCTGGAAAGGGGTATTGGAGGAACACAAAGAGATGTGGCTGGGGGGTATTGGCGGCGTCAGAGCAGACAGGTGGAGCGTTCATCCGCTGGCTCGTGGGGAACCTGTATTCATAACTGAAAATTCTGGATAGTTGGGAAAGACCCGGCTGGGCGGTGTTTGAGGTTGTGAATACAGGTTCTCATAGTTTACATAATGCTTCCAGCTCCTGGGGCTGGAGGACGCGGACGCTGCGGTAGCCCAGTTCCACCCAGCCCTTTTGGGCGAACTCGTTGAGCACCCGGCTCACCGTCACCCGGCTTGCCGAGACGGCGGCGGCGATGTCGTCCTGGGTGCAGGAGACGGCCCCGCCCCGGCCCGCCAGTGTGAGCAGATAGCTGGCCGTCCGCCACCGGGCGGGCCGGAAGGCCATCTGATCCACCTGGCCCGACAGCAGCCGCACCGTCCGGGCCAGGTACTTCATCATGGCCAGGGCAAGCTCCGGGTTCCGGGCGAACTCCTGGGCCACCAGCTCACGGTCGATGGGCACGATCTCGCAGGGGGTGAGGGCCACCGCCGAGGACACCCGGGGCAGCTCGTCGAAGAAGGAAGCTTCGCCAAAGAGGTTCCCCGCCTGGTAGACGTTCAGCACCCGCTCCGCCCCGTCCTCCGACTGGATGAAGCTCTTCACCCGCCCGGATTTGAGAAAGTAGAAGCAGGTGGCTTCGGTATCCTGGAGGTAGATGAGGTAGCCGGGGGAGCAGCGCACCGGGGGCCGGCTTTTGGCGAACGCCTCCCAGATGCCGGCGGGGAAGTCCAGCTCATGGTTCATAGCGTTTCTTCTCCATATCCCGCCTGTTCCCAAAGCTGGGCCCTTACCATCAGTTTTGTGTTGAGGGCGTTGACATCGCCCCCCGTGCAGACGCTGCCGCGGGTCCATTGAATTTTCATAGCAGGTTGCCTCCAGCTGAAAAAGATGCTAAAATTATATCATACTTTACATTCTATAGGCAAGCCCTGTGATAGAATCCTTTTAACAAACCGCTGAGGAGGTATTTTTCCTATGGGAATGACAATGACGCAGAAAATTCTGGCAAAGGCCGCCGGGCTGGACAAGGTAGAGCCTGGACAGCTCATCGAGGCCAGGCTGGACCTGGTGCTGGGCAACGATATCACCACCCCCGTGGCCATCACCGAGTTTGAGAAGGCGGGCTTCACCCAGGTATTCGACAAGGAGAAAATCGCCATCGTCCTGGACCACTACACCCCCTGCAAGGATATCAAATCCGCCCAGCTGTGCAAGCAGGCCCGGGAGTTCGCCCGCAAGCACCAGATCACCAATTTCTTCGACGTGGGCCAGATGGGGGTGGAGCACGCCCTCCTGCCCGAGAAGGGCCTGTGCGCCCCCGGCGAGGTCATCATCGGGGCCGACTCCCACACCTGTACCTACGGCGCGCTGGGGGCCTTCTCCACCGGCGTGGGCTCCACCGACATGGCCGCCGGCATGGCCACCGGCCTGCTGTGGTTCAAGGCGCCCTCCGCCATTAAGGTCACCCTCAAGGGGAAGCTCCAGCCCCACGTGTCCGGCAAGGACGTGATCCTCCACCTGATCGGGGAGATCGGCGTGGACGGCGCCCTGTACCAGTCCCTGGAGTTCGCCGGGGAGGGGGTGGGCTCCCTGACCATGGACGACCGGTTCACCATCTCCAACATGGCCATTGAGGCGGGGGGCAAAAACGGCATTTTCCCCGTGGACGAGAGGACCATGGAGTACATCAACGGCCGGGTGTCCCGCCCCTGCGAGGCCTTCTCCGCCGACCCGGACGCCGTCTATGACCGGGAGGTGGTCATCGACCTGGACAAGCTGGAGCCCACCGTGGCCCTGCCCCATCTGCCCGAGAACACCAAGGTGGTCAGCGAGGTGGCCGGGACCCCCATCAACCAGGTGGTCATCGGCTCCTGCACCAACGGCCGCATCGGCGACCTGCGCATTGCCGCCGCCATCATGAAGGGCAAAAAGGTGGCCGATAACGTGCGGTGCGTGGTCATCCCCGCCACCCAGGAGATCGTCCTCCAGGCCATGGCCGAGGGGCTGGTCCAGACCTTCATTGAAGCGGGCGCGGCGGTGTCCACCCCCACCTGCGGCCCCTGCCTGGGCGGGCATATGGGCGTGATGGCCGAGGGGGAGCGCACCGTCTCCACCACCAACCGGAACTTCGTGGGCCGCATGGGCCACACCACCTCTGAGATTATCCTGGCCTCCCCCGCCGTGGCCGCCGCTTCCGCCATCGCCGGGTGCGTGGCCGACCCGAGGGCGTAGGGGCGGATATTATCCGCCTGCGGGTGTAGGGCGCGCCGCTGCCCAAGAGACGGCGTGCCCAGTGGCCACGCCCTACACGCAGGGGGGATATCATCCGCCCACATTCCAAACAGAAAGGAACGAATACTATGAAAGTTTACAAATACGGCGCCAACGTGGACACCGACGTGATCATCCCGGCGCGGCACCTGAACGACCCCTCCCCGGCGGCTCTGGCCAGCCACTGCATGGAGGACATCGACGCGGACTTCGCTACTACGGTCCAGGCGGGTGACATCATCGTGGCCGGGGCCAACTTCGGCTGCGGCTCCAGCCGGGAGCACGCCCCCCTGGCCATCAAGTCCTGCGGGGTGAAGTGCGTGATTGCCCCCTCCTTCGCCCGCATCTTCTACCGCAACGCCATCAACATCGGCTTCCCCATTGTGGAGTGCCCCCAGGCGGCGGAGGAGATCCAGGCCGGGGACCAGGTGGAGGTGGATTTTGCCAGCGGCGTGATTACCGATGCAACCACCGGCAAGACCTACAAGGCCGCCCCCTTCCCGGAGTTTATCGACGGCATCATCCAGAGCGGAGGCCTGCTCAACTCCTTGAAAGAGAGAGGGCTGGGGAGATGAAAACACCCAAACGGACGCCGCTGGCCTTTGAACCAGGGGAGAAGGTGGTTTTCCTGGGGATTGACGAAGCCGCTGTTCGGGCGCATGTTGAGCTGGCGGAGATGCCGTCAAGCTGTGCCTTGGAGGGGGACGACCGGTCCCTCTGCGCGCAGGTCCGGGATACTGCGGTACGGGAGGAGCTGAAAAAACTGTCCTGTGTTTTTCCGGGCAGCGCGGTCACCGTCCAGGCTCTGGTGGGCGCGTTGGAACCGCTTGGATTTTCCTGTGAGCTCCGGCAAGACCTTTTGGAGGAAAACCGCCTGATCCGCCTGCGGTTCCAGAAGACGCAGTCCATCATCATCAGCATGGACTCTCGCAAGATGGAGAACCCGGACTTGGACATCCGCTACACCCTGCCCGACCGGATTGAGGAGTGGTCCCAGGGGGCGGTCCAGGATAACGGTTATGACTATGTGGACG
>JAAWNI010000210.1 GCA_022798855.1 Lawsonibacter sp.
TGGAAGGTCCGGTAAACAAAACGGTTCTATGTTATGAATCCCCCAGTCACGGCTGCGCCGTGCCAGCCCCCTTTAACAAGGGGGCCTTTGGAGCGGAAACCGGCCGGAGCGCACCACCCGAGCCCCCCTTGTTAAAGGGGGGAGGGCCACGAAGTGGCGGGGGGATTCCCTCAAGAGTAAAAATCCTTCTCGAAGCACAGCTTGAGGGCCTCTACTTTTTGCGCGTCCGATATCAAATCGTCGTCCTCAAAGACGATCTGCTCCACAAGCTCCAGCCGGCGTTTTCCCTCGTTGTTCAGCGCCTTCTGGAAGCCCTCCATGTCAAAGCCGGTGATCTTCGTCTCAAGTTGGCCGTCCCATAGATGAGTCAACAGGATCCTCTCAAAGTAATTCATTTTATTCCTCCTTGAAGTGCATTAGTAAACCGATTGCATCACATATTTATATCACAATTCACATTACGTTGTAAAGTATAAAACGTAATACGAGGTGAAAATATGTGAGGAAATTCAAAATACCAGCAATTCCTCCTACGACTCAAAAGTCAATTCGTTTTCCTAACGATGTTATTGACGAGGTAGAACTTGCGATTCGAGGTACTGGTGCCAATTTCTCCACCTTTGTAATCGAGGCGACCAAGTGGGCGCTGGAGGACTTGAAGGAGCAGGAGGAAGAAGAAGGGGGCTTGGGGGACAGTCAAAAAGGGAGGGGCTAAGCCCCTCCCTTCACGTTGTCTTGCCCCAGCTCCATCTCGTCCATGGCGTGGCGCATATGGACCGCCATGGCGTGGCGGGCCCCCTCCGGGTCCCGCTTCTCAAAAAACTCCATCAGCAGGGCGTGGTCCCGCAGGGTATGTTCCGCCAGCCGGTCCCCGTGCTGTCCGGAGACGATGGCCGTCTCCACCGCCTGGCTGATGACGGGCAGAAGGCGGGCCATAAACTCGTTGTGGGTGGCCCGGACGATGGCGGCGTGGAACTCCCGGTCGGCCTGGGTCCGGTCCTCCCCGTTCCGGATGAGGGCGGCCACCCGCCCCCCCTGGGCCAGAATGTCGGCCAGCTCCTCCCGGGTGGCCCGGCGGCAGGCCAGAGCGGCCATCTCCGGCTCGAAGACAGCCCGCAGCTCAAACAGGTCCCGGAGCTGCCCCCTGACCCGGTCCAGCGCGGAAAAGCCGAAGTCGTTGATCTCCTCCACCCGTTGGGAGACAAAGGTGCCCCGGCCCCGCCGGACCTCCAGCACCCCCTGGGCCGCCAGCTCCCGGATGGACTCCCGCAGGGTGGCCCGGCTCACCCCCATCTCCTGGGACAGCTCCAGCTCGTTGGGCAGCTTCTCCCCGGGGGCGAGCTTTTTTTCCGCCGCAATCAGGTTGTAGAGCCGCCGGGCCGTCTGCTGGGACAGGCTTGGTTTGTTCATAGTCGGTCAGTCCTTATCCGGTATTTTTTTCATTTTACCACACTTGCCCTTGACATGTCCAGCCTCTTGTAGTATCCTGACATCAGACAACTGATGAAAAACAGACAACTATTTTCAGGAGGTAATGATCATGCGTTCTGACGTCGTGAAAAAAGGCATCCCCGCCGCCCCCAACCGCTCCCTGCTCTACGCCCTGGGGTACACCAAGGAGGAGCTGGAAAAGCCCCTCATCGGCGTGGTCTGCTCCTACAACGAGATCGTCCCCGGCCACATGAACCTGGACAAGATCGCCGAAGCCGTCAAGGCCGGCGTCCGGGCCGCGGGGGGCACCCCGGTGGAGTTCCCCGCCATCGCCGTGTGCGACGGCATTGCCATGGGCCACGTGGGCATGAAGTACTCCCTGGCCACCCGGGACCTCATCGCCGACTCCACCGAAGCTATGGCTGTTGCCCACCAGTTCGACGGCCTGGTGATGATCCCCAACTGCGACAAAAACGTCCCCGGCCTGCTCATGGCCGCCGCCCGGGTGAACGTGCCCACCATCTTCGTCTCCGGCGGGCCTATGCTGGCCGGAACCCTCAACGACGGCCGCCGCACCTGCCTGAGCCACATGTTTGAAGCGGTGGGCTCCTACTACGCCGGAAAGCTGGACGAAGCGGGGGTGGAGGAGTATGAGGACAACGCCTGCCCCACCTGCGGCTCCTGCTCCGGCATGTACACCGCCAACTCCATGAACTGCCTCACCGAAGCCATCGGCATGGGCCTGGGGGGCAACGGCACCATCCCCGCCGTCCACTCCGCCCGGCTGCGGCTGGCCAAGCACGCCGGCATGAAGATCATGGAGCTGGTGGAGAAGGACATCCGCCCCCGGGACATCATGACCGAGGCCGCCTTCCACAACGCTGAGACGATTGACATGGCCCTGGGCTGTTCCACCAACACCATGCTCCATCTGCCCGCCATCGCCCACGAGTGCGGTGTGGAGCTGTCCTTCGACATGGCCAACGAGATATCCGACAAGACCCCCAACCTGTGCCACCTGGCCCCCGCCGGAAACACCTACATGGAGGACCTGGACCGGGCGGGCGGCGTCTACGCCGTTATGGCCGAGCTGGCAAAAGCCGGGCTGATCGACACCTCCCTGCCCACCTGCACCGGCAAGACCATCGCCGAGAACCTGGAGGGCGTGGCCAACCGGAACCCCGACATCATCCGCCCCCTGGAAAATCCCTACTCCAAAACCGGCGGCATCGCCGTCCTCAAGGGCAACCTGGCCCCCGACGGCTGTGTGGTCAAGCAGTCCGCCGTGGCCCCCGAGATGATGGTCCACGAGGGCCCCGCCCGGGTGTTCAACTCTGAGGAGGAGGCGATCACCGCCATCTATGACGGCAAAATCGTGGCCGGGGATGTGGTGGTCATCCGCTACGAGGGCCCCAGGGGCGGGCCGGGTATGCGGGAAATGCTCAACCCCACCTCCGCCATCGCGGGCATGGGCCTGGATAAGGACGTGGCCCTCATCACCGACGGCCGCTTCTCCGGCGCTACCCGGGGGGCGTCCATCGGCCACGTCTCCCCCGAAGCCGCTTCCGGCGGCGCCATCGGCCTGGTGGAGGAGGGCGACTTGATCGCTATCGACATCCCCGCCCACACCATCCAGCTGAAAGTGGACGACGCCACCCTGGCCCAGCGCCGGGCCAAATGGGTCTGCCCCGAGCCTAAAATCAAAACCGGCTACCTAGCTCGTTACGCAAAAATGGTTTCCTCCGCCGATAAAGGCGCGATTCTTGGTTAAACAGCGAAAGCCCGCTCCAGAATTTGGGAGCGGGCTTTTTCATGCCCGAAAATGGGCGCAATGAACCACCATTTCCATTAAATGTATGGAAACGTACAATTTTGATGGGCTGCCCACGGTAGTTGGGAGTGAAAAACTCCCCGCGAAGGAGTGCCCCCCTTGTTAAAGGGGGGTGCCCCGGAGGGGCGGGGGGATTCCGGTAATCGGAAATGCTCCATTGATACGGAATCCCCCCGCCACTTCGTGGCCCTCCCCCCTTTAACAAGGGGGGCTTAGGGCGCTCCCAAGGGCCGCTCTGTAGGGGCGCACATTGTGCGCCCGTGTTTACCGGGCCTATCGTACAACAGCGGGCGGACAATGTCCGCCCCTACAACAATC
>JAAWNI010000211.1 GCA_022798855.1 Lawsonibacter sp.
ATCACAGGAATCCTTGGTGGATTTCAAGATTTTTTAACGCCGCAAGGCGGCAAAAGGCCCGTCCAGACGGTCGTTTGAGATTGTGAATACAGGTTCTTAGATTTCTGCCCCGCCCGGTTGGCCCGGACGGGGCATTTTGTAGGGGCGGATATCATCCGCCCGGAGAATCATACGGCACATTTCGTTGAAACAGCCGCTGATAGCCTCCCCCGCATAAAACCTCCAAATGTAGGGCAAGGGCTCTGCCCTTGCCTTATTTTTTATCCCCTTGCGGGGATAGGCAGGGGTAGAACCGGGTGTACCGGCAGGTGTGTCCAGCGGCGTTCGGAATTTATGAGACAAGCGTGCCTTTTTCCCTGCCGCCCTTGCAATTTTTCGCGGCATCCTATACAATGAAGCGACAACACCTGAAAGGGGCGTTTTTTTGTGGAAGAAAAGGAGACACAAGGGACAGGAACCCAGACGGAGAAATCGAACCTGCTGGCAAAGCTCCCGGCAAAAACATGGGTGGTGATCGGAGCGGCCATCGTTGCGACGGTGGTGATTGCCCTGCTGGCTGGCGGCAGGATTTTTGAATTTGGCGCGGGCTACTCTAATACGATCGATCAGGTCCGCCAGCAGCTGATGGCCCGCTGACAAAGCAAGAGACACGGGGGAAAGCCCGTGTCTCTCAGTTTGCTGGAAACCTTCGTCCCCTGCGTGGAAAGGCCCACTTGCTAAAGGGGGCTGGCACCGCCGCAGGCGGTGACTGGGGGATTCTTTTACTTGATGCATGGAATCCCCCCGCCACTTCGTGGCCCTCCCCCACCTTTGACAAGGGGAGCTTTGGGGTGGTTCTCTTCCACCCCTGCTTTTTTGACGGCCTGAGGGGCACGGGACTTCTCCCGTGCCTCTGTTTTTACGCTTTGGTTTCCTGGTTCCGTTTGGCCACATCGTCCCGGAGGATCTGGTAAAAGGCGGCGGCCAGGGGGACGGCCAGCAGCATGCCGCCGATGCCCAGCACTCCGCCGCCGATGGTGACGGCGGCCAGCACCCATATCCCGGGCAGGCCGATGGAGGAGCCCACCACCCTGGGGTAGATCAGGTTGCCCTCCAGCTGTTGGAGGACGGAGATGAACACCAGGAACAGCAGGGCTTTGATGGGGGAGGCGGTAAAGATCAGGAAGGCCCCCACGCCCGCGCCGATGTAGGCCCCGGCCACCGGAATCAGGGCGGTAAAGCCGATGAGGGCGCCCACCATGGACGCGTAAGGGAACTGGAACACCAGCATTCCAGCCATGCACAGCAGGCCCAGGATGACCGCCTCAGTGCACTGGCCCACCACAAAGCGGCGGAAGCAGTTGTGCAGCGTCTCCAGGAAGTAGAGCAGGCGGCTGTACCAGCTGGGTTTCAGGTAGGTTTTCAGCACCTTGGCGCTCTGCCGGGACAGATTTTCCTTGCCCATCAGCAGGTAGATGGAGAAAATAACGCTGACGATGGCGGTAAATGCGGCGGAGATGGTGGTGGAAATCAGGGACATCAGCGAGCCCATCACGCCCCCCAGGCCGGCCAGCAGGAAGTTCACCGTCTTGGTGGCCAGCTCGTGCCAGTTGACGGTGCCGTCGGCGGCGAAAAGGCCGGACAGGGCGGCCAGCTGGTCGGGGCTCAAATCGTTCAGCTTGACGCTTAGCTGCCGGAGCAGGGGGGTCAGCTCCTGGAGGAGCAGGGTAAAGCTCTGGATCAGCTCGGGCAGGATCATGCGCACAATCAGGACTACCAGGGCAATCAGGCTGGCGTAGGCCAGCAGCAGGCACACCGGCCGGCGGCTCCCCGCCACCCCGGGGGATTTGGAGTTGGGGAAATACCAACCCTCATACATGCTCATAAGGATATTGACGGCGTAGGCAATCACCGCCCCCAGCACCAGGGGGAAGCCCGCGCCCAGGGCCAGTCCGGCCAGGGCGGTCAGCTTCTCCCAGTAGTGGATGGCCAGGTAAAGCCCAAAGAGGACCGCCCCCACGCGCAGGGGGCCTTTCCATTCCTGTTTCAATTTTGCTGTACCTCCTTTGGTAGGGCGCGGCGGCCTCGGCGCGCCCTGTGATAGACATTACAGGCCCTCCATCATGTTCACCCGGATGAAGCCCGCTTCCACGTTCGTCTCCGCGATGAACTGGGGGACGGCGGGGATCATCAGCTCCCGGGCCCCGCCCCGGACCACGTAGACGTTGTTGGCGGGCAGGGTGAGCACGTCGGCGATCTGCCCCAGCACCCCGCCGGTGGCGGCGTCCCGGACCTCCAGGCCATAGATGTCGGCCAGGAAGAAGGCCCCCTCGGGGAGCTTGGCGTCCGAGCGGTCGATGTAGAGGATGGCGTTGCGCAGGGACAGGGCGCCGGGCACGTCGGTAAGGCCCTCGAACTTCATAATGACCATGTTTTTGTGGACCCGGGCCCGCTCCACCTGGATAGGCCAGTGGGCTTCGTCCACGTACAGGGTCTTGAACTGGCAAAGGAACTCCGGCGAGTCGGCCCAGGGCTGGACCTTCACCTCGCCCATCAGGCCGTGGACGTTGGTGACCTTGCCAACCTCCAGATATTGATTTTGCATTTGTATTATTCCTCCATAAAATACTGGACGTATCCTTTTTCGTACCCGTATTTCAGCTCGTTTACATAGTCGTCCACATACACGGGGCTGACCTCAGTGATTTGATAGCGGCCCTCCCCCAGACAGCGGACGCTGATCTGACTGATCTGATAGCCGTCTTTGACCCGATTGTGCTCCGGGCCCAGCTGCTCAAGGGCCTTGGCAATGCGGGCGGGGGAGGGAGCCCGCAGCTGGTCCGGACTGAAATGGGGGGTATAAAGCAATTTATAAAACGCTTTGATGTCCGAAATCTGAAATTCTGTGGCATTATAGTGGGAGAAGATGACTAGGATGACGGCGAGCTGGAGCTTGAGCGTGCAGCTGCAAAGAAACCTCGGCGTCCGGCTCCGGGTGCTGGTACAAAAATACCGTATTTCGGCCAGCTGTGTCTTTGACCAATTCATAAAACCCTCCGCTTTGAAAAGAAGGACGCAGGGAACTTCCCTGCGCCCTTGGCTTAATCGACGATATCCACGCTGAGCCGCTTGCCGGCCCGCTGGGCGGCGGAGCGCATCAGGACACGGATCTCCTTGGCGATGCGGCCCTGGCGGCCAATCACCTTGCCCATGTCCTCCGGGGCGACCCGGAGCTCCAGGACAGTTTCGCCGTCGCCCTCGACCTCAGTGACAGACACCTGCTCGGGGTGCTCCACCAGGTTCTGGGCCACATAGGTCAGAAGCTCTTTCATCAAGTACCTCCAGCCTTACAGGGCGCCGGCCTTTTTCAGCAGGTCGCGGACAGTCTCGGTGGGCTGGGCGCCGGTCTTGATCCAAGCCTGGGCCCGGTCCACATCCACCTTCAGCTCAGTGGGATCGGTGGTGGGATTGTAGAAGCCGATCTCCTCGATGAAACGGCCGTCACGGGGATAGCGGGAGTCGGCCACCACGATGCGGTAGAAGGGGGCCTTCTTGGCGCCCATGCGGCGCAGTCTGATTTTAACCATG
>JAAWNI010000212.1 GCA_022798855.1 Lawsonibacter sp.
CCCACGGTCCGGCAACCCGCGCGAAATACCGGACATATTTGGTCCTAGCTGCCAAGACCTTCCGGCGTGAGGTACACGCCCTACTGCCGCCCCGCAGGCGTCCGCCCGGCGCGGCAGACCAAAAACCCCCGTCCACTGACGGTTTATCATACCTCCCTCTTCTTTCCGTCAAAGCCTCCGGTCCGTCCGGGGCTTTGATGGTTTTATCAGTAGAGCCCATTGGCGGCGAATTTCCTGCTTAAAATATCAAGCATAAGTCAATATTTTTTATCGAGTTTTAACTAACAAGAGAGTAAATAAGGGTACCGCACTGCGGAACCGCTCATGTCCCCGGCTCCCCGGCCGTCCCGGCCCAGTCCAAAACCAGGCGGTAGTAGTCACAGTCCAGGATAGTGCCGGAGTAGGCCACCCGGTTCTGCACCTCGGCCACCATGGCGGCCACCTCCTCCAGGTCGGGCGCCTCCCCGTCCCAGCGGGTGAACTGGTCCAGGATGGAGTTATAATACCCCTCCTCATTGATAAAGCTGTAATTGGCGAAGATGACCAGCGGGTCCTCGCCGGACAGGATATCCGACCCCATAATAAGCCGGGAGTCGTAGTCCAGGCCGAAGAGGTTGGACAGGGTGGGCATCACGTCCAGGCTGGAACAGAATTTATCCACATGGACGGCGGCCCCCTCCATGTCGCCGCTCCAGAGGATCAGGGTGTTCTGGAAAATCTCAAAGACCGGGTCCACCTCATGGCCCAGCAGCTCGCTGTACTGCTCGTCGGTAAGTCCGTATGGGTAGTGGTCGGCGGACAGGACGACCACCGTGTCGTTCAGCTTCCCCGCCTCCTCCAGCTGGCTGAGAAGGCTTTCCATCGCCAGCTCCAGCTCCATCTGCGCGGCCAGGTAGCACCGCACCTCCTCGCTGTAGGGCAGGCCGGACACCTCCTCCCAGTGGCGGGCGGACATGGCGTTTGTGTCCTGGGTGTAAGTCAGGTGGCCGCTGACGGTGAGGCAGTAGACCATAAACTTGTCCTCGCTGACGAACATAGGGACGATCTTCTCCATCATCTCCAGGTCGGAGGGGGGCCAGACCTCCTCCAGCTCCAGGCCCTGTCCCAAGGCATAGTACTCATACCCCATGTTGGGGTGGGATTTGTCCCGGTCATAGTAGCTGTAGAGGTAGTCGTGGAAGGCGAAGGTCCGGTAGCCCTTCTCCCGGAACTGGCTGCCCAGGGCAAAGGGCATGTAGTTATCGGCGGACAGGGAATAGCTCCACACCCCGGACTTGGGAATCAGGCCGGTGGTGGTGACATACTCCCCGTCGGAGGTGGAGACGCCCCACAGCGGGGTATAGAAGTTGTCAAAGACAAAGCCCTGGTGGGACAGCTTCCACAGGGTCGGGGTGCGCTGGGGGTCCATGGCAAGGGTGGAAAAACCCTCCGCCACAATCCAAATCAGGTTTTTGCCCTCGAAATAGCCGGTCCACAGGTTTTCCGGCGTGGGGGTCCGCTGGGAGAACCACTGGTGGGCCTGCTTCAGCCCCTCGTCCTCCTCGCTGGCGATAAGGGCGTCGAAGTCGATGGGCAGGGTGTGGTAGCCGGGGACGGCTTCCGGGTGGAAGGCGCCGCCGGGGGGCTGGGGCTCCGGGTCGATTGGGTCGGGCTCCACAGGCTCTGGGCCGGCCGGCTCAGGCTCGTTGGGCGCCGGGGAGTCGGGCTTGATGCCGAACAACACCCGGCAGACCTCCAGCTGGGTCTGGGTGAAGACGCCGAAGTTCTGCACCTCCAGCTCCGGGGTGGCGGTGCGGTAGTAGATGTACCGCAGGGAGAGCACCCCGCCGCCGCACAGCAGCACCATCGCCATGGAAACCAATTGGATGGCGGCGGCCACAGCCGCCATCCTGACGCGCTGGCCGGGGGCCGGCGCGCCGTCTGGGATCAGCCGCTCCCGGAGCCACAGGGCCAGCACCGTGGGGGCCGCCATCATCAAAATGGGGAACCAGTTGGCCAGCACGTTGCCCACCGCCATCTCCCCGAAGGACTGGGCCACCATGGCCATCTTGGTGATGGAGAAGATGGTGAGGAACGCCCGGAAGAGGTGGTAATAGACCACCTGGGTGCCCACCCAGAGGGAGGCCAGCCCGGTGCACAGGGGCAGCAGCAGCCTGCCCGCCCGGGTGGAGGCCCCGCCGCACAGCAGCCCCAGCAGCAGGGCCATGGGCAGGGTGAAGAGGAAGGTGAAGACCACCCCCTCCACCGTCAGGGTGTGGAAGCAGTACACCTTCAAAAAAAGCTCCTCATAATAAATGACCCCCAGCAGAAACAGGGCGGGGAGGGCCAGCCTCCGCCAGCCCGCCCACCAGGAAACAGGCGTGGATTTGTCCTTGTTCAAGGGGCCCACCTCCATTTACGAAATCTTTTTCCCCATACATTGGGGATATTGTACTGTATCCCCGGCCGCTTGTCAACGGCGGGCACTTTAACGGGGCTGTGTACTAAAGCGAAAAATCCTTGGGATAAAGGCCATATTTTGTTCATATACACCAAGGAATTTTCTTGAAAAAAATGGGGCAATCTGGTATGATAACGTTACTTCACAGTTTATTCACAAAGTCCCGCCGCAGTGCGGGGGAGAGAGAGGAACCCAAGTGTCCCAGCTCAGCGAACAGGTCCTGAATGGACTGAAAAAGGCCTATTCCGCCTACTTCGACATTGAGGAGGTTGCCGACGGCACCGCCTTAAAGGCCCTGTGCGCCTACCACAACCGCGACAGCCAGTATGTGCTGGTGAAAAAGGCGGAGCTTTGGGCGGCGGAGAGCCACGAGTACCTCTATCTCTGGGACGCCGGCCATCTGGACGCCGGAGCGGTGGAGGAGATATTCCGCCGCACCCTGGAGGACGGCGGGCCCCGGGTGAAGCCCCACGCCCAGCACATGTACACCTACCTCACCGCCGTGGTGCTGTGCGGCAGCGCCCAGCCGGAGGCCCTGGCGCAGCTGAAAAAGCTGAAAAAGCGCCGGGAATTCAAGCTATCGCTCCATGGATGGATGGAGTTTCGAATAGCCGCCGTGGACCTGTCCAACGGCGAAATCACCGTCAACCGGGCCGGGAAAGCCCTGGCAAAGGACCTGAAACGGCTGACGGGCCGCATCATCTCTGCAAATCAAAAAGGAGAGGAGAAAACCCAATGAACGCAATGTTAGTTGTCATCGTTGGCATTGCCATCCTGGTCGTAGGCTACATCTTCTACGGCGGCTGGCTCGCCAAACAGTGGGGTGTGGACGACTCCAAGACCACTCCGGCCCATGAGCTGGAGGACGGCATGGACTACGTCCCTGCCAAGGCCCCTGTCCTGATGGGGCATCACTTTTCCTCCATCGCCGGCGCCGGCCCCATTAACGGCCCCATCCAGGCGGCCGTCTTCGGCTGGGTGCCTGTGGTGCTGTGGGTGCTGATCGGCGGCATCTTCTTCGGAGCCGTCCATGACTACGGCGCCCTGTTCGCCTCCATCCGCCACAAGGGCCAGTCCCTGGGCGAGGTGGTGGCCGTCAACATCGGCGAG
>JAAWNI010000213.1 GCA_022798855.1 Lawsonibacter sp.
GAGCAGTTCCCCAGAGTCACCGTCATCTGCGGGGACGGCACCGACTCCGAGCTGCTGGAGTCGGAGAACCTCACCGGCTGCGATGCCTTTGTGGCCCTCACCGACCGGGACGAGGACAACCTGATCATCTCCCTGTACGCCATGCAGCAGGGCCTGTCCAAGGTGGTCACCAAGTGCAACCGCCAGAATTACGCCGGCATTGTCCGCTCCCTGGGGCTGGACAGCGTCATTTCCCCCAAATTTGTCACCGCCTCCAACATTGTCCATGTGGTGCGGGGGCTGCAAAATTCCCAGGGCAGCGTGATGAATTCCCTCCACCGCATTGCCGGCGGGGGGGCGGAAGCCATGGAGTTCACTGTGGGCGCCGGCACCCGGAATCTGGAGGTCCCGCTGAAGGACCTGCGGCTGCGCTCCGGCGTGCTGCTGGCGGTCATCGTCCGAAAGAACGACATTATCATTCCGGAGGGCTCCTCCTTCCTCCAGAAGGGGGACCGGGTGATTATCATTGCCCAGGGGGGCGGTGTGCTGGACTTGAATGACATCTACGCCCTGGAGTCCAACCCGGGAGGGGCCGTGCAATGAACGTAAAGCTTGTTTTAAAGCTGGTGGGCCGGGTGGTGCTGCTGGAAGCGGCCGCCATGGTCCTCCCCCTGGCCGTCGCCCTGATTTACCGGGAGGACCTGGCCCCCTTTCTGCTGGCAATCGCCATTGTGGCTGTGGTTGGCTTTGCCCTGTCCGCCCTGCCCGCGGAACAGCGTTTTTTTACCCGGGAGGGCTTTGTGGCGGTGGGGCTGATTTGGATTTTCACCGGGCTGATTGGGGCGCTGCCGTTTATCTTCTGCGGCTATTTCGCCACCCCCATAGACGCCATCTTTGAGTCCTGCTCCGGCTTTACCACCACCGGCTCCACCATCCTCACCGACATCGAGTCCCTGCCCAAGGGAATTTTGTTCTGGCGGGCCTTCACCCACTGGCTGGGGGGGATGGGGGTTCTGGTACTGGCCACCGCCATCGTGCCCAAGCTGGGGATTCGCTCCCACTACCTGACAAAGGCGGAGACGCCGGGGCCGGTCTTCTCCAAGCTGGTGCCCAAGCAGTCCCAGACCTCCAAGATCCTCTACTCCATGTACTTCGCACTCACCGCCCTGGAGGTAGTCTGCCTTAAAATAGCTGGCATGCCCCTATACGACTCCTTAATCCACGCCTTTTCCACCGCGGGGACCGGCGGCTTCTCCAACCGGAACGCCAGCGTGGGGGCCTATGACAGCGTAGCCATTGACGTTATCATCACGATATTTATGCTGCTGTTCTCCATCAACTTCGCGGTCTATTTTCTGATTCTGACCAAGAAGTGGCGGGATGCCCTGGCCAGCGACGAGCTCCGCTTCTTTCTGGCTGTTGTGGTTACGGCCACAGCGGTGATCACCCTGGCCAATCTGGGGGTGTACAGCGGCGTGTGGGAGAGCCTGCGCTACACATCCTTCCAGGTGGCCTCCATTATCTCCACCACCGGCTTCGGCACAGCGGATTTTGTCCTGTGGCCCCAGTTCTCCCAGTTGATTATTGTGCTGATTATGTTCTGCGGAGCCAGCGCCGGGTCCACCGGCGGCGGTATGAAGTGCTCCCGGGTGCTGATTCTCCTCCGGGCAGTCCGCCGGGAGGTCCACCGGATTACCCACCCCCGCAGCGTGGAGGTGGTCAAACTGGACGGCAAGCTGGTGAGCGAGTCCACCCTCCACTCCCTGCTGGTCTTTCTGGGGGCCTACGTGATTACCATTTTCGCCGCGGCGCTGGTGATTTCCCTGGACGGCTGTTCCTTCGCTGTCTCTTTCAGTGCCGCCCTCACCTGCGTCAGCAACGTGGGGCCAGGCCTGGAAGCCATCGGCCCCAGCGGCAACTTCGCCGCCTTCTCCGGGCTGGCGAAAGGGGTCATGTCCCTGTGCATGATCGTGGGCCGGCTGGAGATATTCCCTATTTTGGTGCTGTTCAGCCCCTCAACATGGCGGCGGACATAAAAAGACGACCGTCCGGCAGAAGCCGGGCGGTCGATGCTTGTTCAGGCCATTTTCGCGACCAGTTTGTCAAAGGCGCGGGGGGCGACGTCGTCCTCCACTACCACCTGGGCCTTCCGGCCTACCAGGGCGAACAGCCCCAGAAGAGAGCGGGCGTCCAGCATGATGTCGCCGGAGCTGATCCAGACCTCATAGGGGGCTTTACAGGCCAGCCGGTTAATCTGCTCCACCTGGGCCTCGTTCTTAATTTCAATTTCTTTCAGCATTGCAAAGACCTCCTTGCATACGATTCAAACCGTTTTTGGTGCGTCCGCCTGTGTTTGGAGCGGGCCCTGTTTAGGCCGCCCTCCCCAGCGGATGTCCGTAATTGTACAGGAAGATACTGCCTGCGTCAAGGACAGTTATTGTTGATTATATATAAAAACTATAATGTTATTTTGTGCAATAAATACAAACCCGGGTTTGGATAGAGGAATTAGAAAAGACATTTGTCCTTGCAATAAAGACATCTTGTAATACCTGGACTGCCAGAGGGCGGTCCAAGCTGGCATCTTCCGCCTTGTCAAAAGGGAGATATATATGATAAAATAGAATCATTCCATATAATATAAGGAGGTTGTCCCAATGAATGAACAGACCCGAGAGAGACAGTTTCATATCCAGTGCGTCCAGGGCGAGGTGGGGGAATACTGCATCCTGCCCGGCGACCCGGGCCGCTGTGAAGCGATTGCCAGGCACTTTGAGAACGCGGTCCACGTCCAGACCAACCGGGAGTACGCCACTTACACCGGCACGCTGATGGGGGAGCGGGTGAGCGTGGTGTCCACAGGCATTGGCGGCCCCTCCGCCGCCATCGCCATGGAGGAGCTGGCCAACATCGGGGTCCACACCTTTGTCCGGGTGGGGACCTGCGGGGGGATCGACCTGTCGGTCCAGAGCGGAGACGTGGTGGTTGCCACTGGAGCGGTGCGCATGGAGGGGGCCAGCCGGGAGTACGCCCCCATCGAATGGCCCGCCGTCCCTGATTTTACCGTGGCCTCCGCCCTGGTGGAAGCGTGCAGGAGCCTGGGCTATTCCTGGCATGCCGGGGTGGTCCAGTGCAAGGACTCCTTCTATGGACAACACTCGCCCTCTCGGATGCCGGTGGGCTATGAGCTGGAACAGAAGTGGGAAGCCTGGAAGCGGCTGGGGGTGCTGGCGTCCGAGATGGAGTCCGCCGCCCTCTTCGCCGTGGCCGCCAGCCGGAGGGTGCGGTGCGGGTCGGTGTTCCACGTCATCTGGAACCAGGAGCGGGAGAAGGCCGGCTTGGACCAGAAGGAGAGCCACGACACCGAGTCCGCCATCACCGCCGGAGTGGAAGCCCTGAAAATCTTGATTCAGCAGGACAGAGGATAACAAGGTCATATGGAGGGCAAGGCGGCTAGTGTGAATACTAGCCGCCTTGTATTACCCTGTAATGACTACATCATAATATTTT
>JAAWNI010000214.1 GCA_022798855.1 Lawsonibacter sp.
ATCAGCTCCAGGGTGAGCCGGAAGGGTTGATACACCGTCTTTTTCAGGCGGCGGACATAGGTCCCCGCCCCGTTCAGTGAAAACTCCAGCTCCAGCCGCTCCAGTTCTCCAGCGTAAAATCTCTCCAGAGCCCCCTCCAGCTCCCGGATGGTCCAGCCCTCAAAGGGGACCGCCTCCGGAGCGGGCCGCTTTCCAGGGAAGAGGGCATACAGCAGGGACAGGGGGAAGGCCCAGCCCCGGCGGAGGGCCTTTACCCCGGTAAGGAAGGGCAGGCAGGCCTCCGGCCCGGGCTCCTTCTCCGGCGGGCGCTGTCCCATATTCCGGTCGGGGGCGTTTACCTTCGGGGAGGAGGTGTGGAGCACCGGCGCGGCAGGGGCCAGCTGTCCGGCGGAAAGGGCCTCCCAGGCCCAGGGGGCGAGTTCCTGGAGGAAGCCCTCCAGCGCTCCGCCGCCCTCCCCGGCCCCCTGTGCCAGCCAGGGCAGCAGCTTCTCCCGGTCGGCCCGAAACCGCCGGACCAGCCGGGCGGCGTGCTGTTCCGGCGGGGCGGCGTCCGGGGCGCCTCCGGCCTCGAATGTGTCCTCCACCGAACCCCGAAAACACAGCTGATAGCCCCAGCCGCCCCCCTCCCGGAGGTAGAGGAGCAGGGCGGCGCAGTCCAGCTCGCCGGAGGGGATGCGGGCCGCCATCTCGGGACAGACGCCCCCTTCAAAGCGGGCAAGGGCCCCCTCCCGGCGCTCCGCCCAACGCAGCGCGGACATGTCCAGCTCATACAGCCGCATAACAGCGTCGGCCAGACCGTCCACCGCGGGCTGGAGGTGCCGGAGCCGCTGATGGGGGTAGATCAATATGGTAAAAGAGCCGCTCATAATCAGCATCCGCCTTTCTATCACATACACAGGGTGTCCAGAATGTTTTGGGCGAAGCCCTCCAGCCGCCCCTGGATGCCGGGGAGGGCCAGGGCCTCCCGGGGGGCGTTGGCCGTCTCAATGAGGGCGAAGTTTTGGGGGAGGTAGAAGGATTTGTTCATATTCATGGCGGCCACGACCTGGCGGGCCACCACGTCCCCCCCGGAGTAGCCAGAAACCACAATGGCGAAAACCGCCTTGTCATAGAACCGGGTCTGCCGGAACAGGGCGGTGAGCCGGTTGATAAAGGCGGTGAGGTTGGCGGACAGGGCGTCGTTGTAGTTGGGGCACAGCAGGACCAGGGCGTCCGCCGCCCGGACGGCGGGGTAGACCTCGTCCTGCATCACGCCGCCGTAGAAGCACCCGCCCTGCTCCCCGAAGTGGAGGCACATGGTGTAGGGGCAGCCGGAGCAGTCGGACAGGGTGCCGTTGCGCAGGCCGATCTCGTGGATGGCGCACCGGCCCTCCAGCTTCTCCCGGGCCTTGGCCCACAGGTCCATGGTGTTGGAGGTGTGGTAGCTGGAAGCGTGGAGGACCAGCACCTCCGGCCGCTCCTTTTTGGGGAAGGTGAAGCCCTCCACCTGCTCCGCCAGCTCGGAGGCGGCGTGGCGGTAGGCCCCCATCAGGCCGGTGTCCAGGTTGCGGGCCTGGACAGTGAAGTTGGACAGCGACCCGGTGCCCTCTACTAGGGGCCGGCCCACCAGGGAGCACCCCGCCCGGTTCAGGGCCAGGGCGGCCTCGGCGGCGGCGGATTTGGTGTACAGCTCCCCCGCCCCGTCCACAATCAGCCCCGCGGTGCAGCCGGACAGCAGATCCGGCTCCTTCCGCAGCCGGGCCAGCATCCGCGCGTACTCGATATTTACCCCTGTGTCCCCCAGAGCCAGGGCGAAAACCAGCCGCTGGTTTTCCAGCTTGGACAGCTCCTCCGCCCGCCGTATGGTGCGGACCTCCCGGCCCGCCAGGGCCCGCTTTAGAATGCCGTCAAGCCGCTGGCCGGCCCAGCCCACGTCGGGGGCGGGGTAGATCAAAACCAAAGACATCATGCCACACTCCTACTTTATGCACACCAAAATTTCTATCCCGGTGTCGGAAAAAACATCCTGAATGACAGCCGACACCTGTTCCCACGCCAGCCGGTCCAGCCCGCAGCCAATCACCGGCATGGCCGCCCGGCGGACGCCCTTCTGAACGCACAGGGCCTTCATGCACTCCAGCGCGCCCCGCAAAGTTTCATATGTGGGCTTTTGGAAATAGCGCTCCTTGGTAATCAGGTTGAACACGCGCCCGGCCAAAATACAGCCGGAGCGCTTTTTCTCCCGCTGCCACTGGTCCAGATAGTCCGGATAGTGGGCTTTCAGCTTGTTTTTCATATCGAACCGCCGGTTGAACTCCACCGCAATGCCCTTTCCCATGGCAAAGTCCGCGCTGATGCAGTGGGCCAGGTAATAGTCATCGGGAACGGAAAATAAGTCTCGTTTTTCTTCTCTGAATTCCATTGCAATGCCTTTCTTTCTGTAGGGGCGGCCTTTGGCCGCCCGTTGGCAATATCTGCTCCTCTTTAACGCCATGTAAGGCGAGGGCTCTGCCCCGCATTCGAACCCGAATGCAATTGAAAGGGAACGACGCGGTCAGATGACCGTCTTCAAATGCTCCGCCGCTGCCCGGATGTGGCCGAAAAGCTCATCCGGGATGTGGGGTAGCAGCTCAGCCTCCACCCCGGCGGGGGTGTAGCGGTTCTTGACCCCCATATAGACACCGTCCAGGAAGACCGACCCGCAGTGCCACTCCCCCCGGAGGGTGAGCAGCAATGACAGCGCCCCGGAGGACAGGGCGGGGGCCACGTAGGGCTTGAAGCCGATCTCCCGCATTTTCAGGTTGGCGGTGACGGTGAGCCGGGTCAGCTCCTGGGAGAGGTCCTCGTCGTAGCGGTCGATGGAATTGGCGATGAACAGCCCCGTGCCGTGGGGGCCGAAGGACCGGCCCTCGGTGAGGAAGGACGCCAGCTTTGGGTCCCGCTTGGCGAAGTAGGCCGCCCGGGCGTTCATCACCCCCAGGCCGAAGCCCTGGATCTGCTCAGGCCGCAGGCCCTTGCCGTCCCAGACGCCGTTTTCGTCCTTGTTGCTCTCCAGATAGGCGGTCTTGGCCAGGGGGTCCACCGGGTCGGACACGGCGCACCACAGGCCCTGGAAGCCCTTCTCCCGGGCCATTTTGGCGTAGTGGGCCACGATTTTGGCGTTGTTCTCAAATTGGTACATCCGCACGTCCTTCACCTGGGAGCCCACCGGCGGAATGCCCTTGGACGCCACAAAGACGAACATGTCGCAGTCAAAGAGCTCCTCCGGGGATACCACTTCCACCTCCGGGAAGGCGTCGTACTGCCAGGGCAGGCTGATCTGGCCCATCTCGAACTCCCACCGGGCGGTAATCTGGCCGGACAGGTCGCAGATGCCGATGGAGGAGACTACGTCCCCACCCAGCAGCTTCAGCCCGGTGAGGAGGGTGGAGCCCACGTCCCCGATGGCCAGGATGTTCACCCGCTTCTTCCCCGGTTTGGGGGACCA
>JAAWNI010000215.1 GCA_022798855.1 Lawsonibacter sp.
TTGCAATACATCCAGTATTCCTGCGAAAATTTGCCTTGTCTGACGGCAAAATTCCTTGTCATTCGGCATACCTTGAGATATTAAACAGGCTCTTAAAAGCTCAGCTGGTCCAGCCCGCCCGGCCCGCCGGGGACAGGCAGCCCCAAATGCTGGTAGGCCTTGGGGGTGGCGCACCGGCCCCGGGGCGTGCGGGTGAGGAAGCCCAGCTGCATCAAATAGGGCTCGTAGACGTCCTCCAGGGTGACGGACTCCTCGTTGATGGTGGCGGCCAGGGTGTCCAGCCCCACCGGGCCGCCCTGGTAGTTTTCCATGATGGACCGCAGCATCCGGTGGTCGATGGCGTCCAGGCCCAGGTAGTCGATCTCCAGGGCGGTGAGGGCTTCGTCGGCCACCTTTTTGGTGATGACGCCCCCCGCCCGCACCTGGGCGAAGTCCCGCACCCGCCGGAGCATCCGGTTGGCGATGCGGGGGGTGCCCCGGCTCCGGCGGGCGATCTCCATGGCGCCGTCCGGCTCGATGGGCGCCTCCAGAATGCCGGCGGACCGGGTGACAATCCAGGATAACTCCTCCGGGGAGTACAGCTCCAGCCGCAGGGTCACCCCGAACCGGTCCCGGAGGGGGGCGGAGAGCTGCCCCGCCCGGGTGGTGGCCCCGATGAGGGTGAACTTGGGCAGGTCCAGCCGGATGGAGTTGGCCGACGGCCCCTTGCCGATGATGATGTCGATGGCGTAGTCCTCCATGGCGGGGTAGAGGATCTCCTCCACCGCCCGGTTGAGCCGGTGGATCTCGTCCACAAAGAGGATGTCGTTCTCACTGAGGTTGGTCAGCAGGGCGGCCAGGTCCCCCGCCTTCTCTATGGCCGGGCCGGAGGTGATGCGCACGTTGACCCCCATCTCGTTGGCGATGATGCCGCTGAGGGTGGTCTTGCCCAGGCCCGGAGGGCCGTGGAGCAGCACGTGGTCCAGAGGTTCGCCCCGCATTTTGGCCGCCTGGATGAAGACCTCCAGGTTGCCCTTGGCCTTCTCCTGGCCGATGTACTCCCGGAGGGACTTGGGGCGCAGGGAATACTCCCCCTCGTCCTCCCGGGTCAGCGAGGTGGTTACAAGGGGCTCCAGCTCCTCGGCGTCCAGCCCGCCGCCGGAAAAATCAATGCTCAAAATTTCACTTCCTATTTTCAACTCTAGCTTTCACGATTTGGTCAATATACCTGCAAGTTTCCTCAAAACTTTCTCTTATCAGAACATTTGGGACTCGAACGACCTCAATTCCCCAAGCTGAAATCAATTTGTCTCTTTCTTCATCATACTCTGCGCCCTCTTGCGTATCATGCTGTGCGCCGTCCAACTCAATCACAATCTTGGCACTGGCGCAGTAGAAGTCAACAATATACCCGTCAATTACCTTCTGGCGCAGGAAACGCACCGGGTAGCCTCTCAAAAAATCATACCATAAACGCCGTTCCTCCGGCGTCATATTTTTGCGCAATTCTTTTGCCCTAGGCGTCAATTCAGGCACATGCTTGCTCTTCACGGAATCCCCCCGCCACCTGGTTTCACCTGGCGGCCCTCCCCCCTTTAGCAAGAGGGGCTTGGGTGCTTGAAGGCCCCTGTCCTCCTCCAAAGGCCCCCTTGTTAAAGGGGGCTGGCAGCGGCGTAAGCCGCTGACTGGGGGATTCTTTTTCTTGAACTGTTTCGCCTGACGGAATCCCCCCGCCACCGGGTTTCACCCGGCGGCCCTCCCCTACCCCCTCTGGCCTTCGGCCATCTCCCCCTGACAGGGGGAGTCGGCCCCCCTTTAGCAAGGGGGGCTTGGGTGCTTGAAGGCCCCTGTCCTCCTCCAAAGGCCCCCTTGTTAAAGGGGGCTGGCACCGCCGCAGGCGGTGCCTGGGGGATTCCGCCTCTACCACCTCCGCGCCAATTCCCGGAGGGTATCCAGAAAGGCCTCCTCGCCGAAGGTGTTGAACTTGAACAGTACGCCCTGGCTGCCCCCGGCGGTGATGCCGGACAGGTACAGCTTCTCCCCGTCCCCCATCAGGGTGAGGGTCATGGACAGCCGGTTGCCGCCGGTCATGCTGTAGCGCTCATAGACCCGGACGGTACACCGCACCCCAGCGCTTTGAAAGCAGCTCTCCTCCTCGAAGCTGGCCGACATGCTGCCGTTGAGGACTCCGTTGTGGAAGTAGCTCAGGGCCTGGTCGTAGTCGCCCCGTAAAGTACACTCAAATTTCGCCATTTTATCCTCCTAAAACCACGCTGTCCCGGGTGTAGTCGGTGAGCTCCCCAATCTTTTCGACCAGCTCCCGGACGGTGAGTTTCTTATCCATAACGGCTCTCAATTCCGCGTCGGTGGCCCCGATCAGCTGGACAAAGTCCACCTTGCCGTTGGGGGTGTCGATGGTGCCCGCCTGGTCCAGGGCGGTGACAAAGCCGGTGAGCCTGGAGCGCTGGTTGAAATCGACGCCCTGCTCCTGGCCGGTGTAGATGTACTCATCCGGAAAGAACTGCTCCCCCTTCTCAAAGGTGAGCCTGGCCAGGGCGTTAAAGATGCCGGCGGCGCATTTCAGCTCAGAGGACTCGTCCCCCATCCCCGCCTTGCGCAGCTTCATGGTAAACTCCAGGCCATAGCCGCTGTAATCCGGGTCGGCCCCCTCCTTCTCGTAGAGGTCCGACAGGCCGTAGGAGACCAGATGGAAAAAGTCCCCGCCGTCGTAGGCGCTGACCCCCTGGAGGGGGTCGTTCCCGCCCAGCCGCCAAGGTATAAGGGTTGCGAAGTGGCGGGGCTCCTCCTGGCCGGGGTACAGCTTCTCAAAGGCGGCGGTGATGGCGTCCCAGCCCACCGGGTCGGGCAGCTCCTCCAGGTTTTTCTTCTCGGCCATATTCTCCAGCCCGCTCATTTTCCACTCCTCCTTACCCTTTCACCATTTTTTTCAGGGCCTGCTTGATGGCCTGCTCCAGGGTGAGGCTATCCAGGTCGATGCCCTTGAGTGCCAGGTTGATCTCCCCCTGGGAGTAACCCAGCACCGCCAGGGCGGCGGTGGCCTCCGACAGCTTGTTTTCCGGGATGACGGTGACCCCGGTGCCGCCGTAGCTCTCCCCGGCGGCGTTGATGGACTGGCCCTTGGCCAGCTTGTCTTTCAGCTCCAGGATCACCCGCTGGGCGATCTTCTTGCCGATGCCCTGGGCGCAGGTGAGGGCCTTCTCGTCCCCGGTGATGATGCTCAGCGCCAAATTCGCCGGGGTGCTGGCCGACAGGATGGACAGCGCCGCCTTGGGGCCCACCCCGGAGACTGAGATCAGCTGCTGAAACAGCCGCAGCTCCTCCGCCGTGGCGAAGCCGTAGAGCTCCACTGCGTCCTCCCGGACGTTCAGGTGGGTAAAGAGCTTGCCCTTCTCCCCCTTTTTCAGGGCGGACAGGGTATAGCTGGTGGTGCGGCAGGCGTAGCCCAC
>JAAWNI010000216.1 GCA_022798855.1 Lawsonibacter sp.
GGGCAGCTCCTCCCGGTGGGTCCCCACGAAGCCGGCGGAGCCGATGACCTTGCCGCTCCCCTCCTCCACCACCGCGAAGGCGCGGGGGCTGGAGAATACAGTGCGTATGATCTCACGGCTGTTCTCCACGCTGGAGTGGACCGGCCAGCCCGCCGCCGGCCCCACCCGGGGGTCTTTAGCGTACTCGTATAAATCCTCCCCGTCCTCCAGGGTGAAGGGACGGAGGAGCAGTCTCGGCGTATGCAGCTCCATGGCCTATGCCTCCCAAAACTCGTTCTCAGCCCCTGTCCAGCAGGCGGCTGTTCTACATATCCTCCACCAGCAGGGCGTACATGCAGGCGTCATAGACCCTCCCCCGCTTGCAGACGCCGTGGCGCAGAATGCCCTCCAGCTGGAAGCCCGCCTTCTCCAGCACCCGGCGGGAGGCGGTATTGTGGGCAAAGGGTTCCGCGTAGATGCGGAGCAGGTCCTCCCACCGCCCGGCGCCCTCCTCACAGATCCGCTGGACGGCCTCGGTCATGATGCCCTTTCCCCAAAAATCCTCCGCCAGCCAGTAGCCCAGCTCGGCGGTCATGCGGTACACGTCGCTGCCCAGACACAGGGCGATGCTGCCCACCGCGTGGCCGTCCACCTCAATGGTCCGGAACAGCTGCTTCTCCTCGTCTGCCGCGAGACAGCTCTCGATAAACTCCTGTGCGTCGGTGAGAATGTAGGGGAAGGGGAACACGTCCCGCAGGTTGCGGGCGATCTTCTCGTTGTTGGCATACCGCAGCAGGTCACCGGCGTCCTCCCGCCGCCAGGGGCGCAGAGTAAAGTCCATATTAATCCTCCCAAAACTCCTTCTTGGGCCGCCAGCCCTCCACCAGGGGACCCAGCTGGCCGATGACCTTGGGGGTGCAGATGGCGGTGACGTCAATGGTCTCTCCATAGTCCACCTTCTCCACCTTGGCCTCCAGGTAGAGCTTGTCCAGCAGGCCGCCCTTCTCATAGGGCAGGTGGATGGTCACCCGCCGCGCCCCGTTGTCCAGCACCTTTCCGATCTCGGACAGCAGGCCGGGGATGCCCGCCCCCGTCTTGGCGGAGATGGACGCCTTCCTCTCCCCGTGGGGGAGGACGTCCCCCGTCCACAGGTCGCACTTGTTAAAGACCTCGATGCGGGGGGTCTGCTCCGCCCCCAGCTCGTGGATAAGCTGGTCCACCACCTGGGCCTGTTCCCGCCACTGGGGGCTGGAGGCGTCGATGACGTGGAGGAGGAGGTCGGCGTACTCCAGCTCCTCCAGGGTGGCCTTGAACGCCTCCACCAGGTGGTGGGGGAGCTTTCGGATAAAGCCCACCGTGTCGGAGAGCAGCACGGTGCAGGTATCTGAGATCTCCAGCGTCCGGGTGGTGGTGTCCAGGGTGTCGAACAGCCGGTTGTTGGCCGGGATGTCCGCCCCGGTCAGGTGGTTCAGCAGGGTGGACTTGCCCGCGTTGGTATAGCCCACGATGGCCACCACCGGGACCTCGTTTTTGATGCGCCGCTCCCGCTGGGTGGCCCGGACCCGGCGCACGTCCTTCAGCTCCCCCTCCAGCTTGGATATTTTCCGGCGGAGCACCCGGCGGTCGGACTCCAGCTGGGTCTCCCCCGGGCCGCGGGTCCCGATGGCGCCCTCCTGCCGCTCCAGGTGCTTCCACATCCCCAGCAGGCGGGGCAGCAGGTACTTGTACTGGGCCAGCTCCACCTGGAGGCGGCCCTCCCTGGTCCTGGCCCGCTGGGCGAAGATGTCCAGAATCAGGGCGGAGCGGTCCAGCACCCCCACCTTCAGCGCCTCGGTCAGGTTGCGCTGCTGGGAGGGGGAGAGGGGGTTGTCAAAGATGACCATGTCCGCCCCCAGGGCCTGGACCAGCTCCTTCACCTCGGCCACCTTGCCCTCGCCGATGAAGGTGCGGGGGTCGGGGCTGTCCTTGGACTGGGCAACCACCCCGACCGTCTGGCCCCCCGCCGTCTCCAGAAGGGCGGCCAGCTCCTCCATGGACTCCTCGTCCGCGTTTTCCTCCCGGCTGAGGCTGAAGGCGTTCAGCCCCACCAGGACGGCCCGGTTAAATTGTGTTTTCTCAATATCTGGCATATAGGTTAAATTTCCTCGTTTTTCTTAGTTTCTTGCATGTATTTTATCATGCAGAGAAGAATAAATGTCGCGTAATTTGCTTTCTCCAATGCCGCTGGCTTCATGCGTTCAATCTCGTCCGTTGCCATTCCTGTCTCTTTACAGATTTCTTTCAGCATGCCAAAGTTTTGGATTGCCCATCGAATTGCCTTTTGCTGCTTAATGGGCAGTTCCCGAATTGTTTCCTCTAGGTCAATAAATTGTTCTAATTGATTATTTTCATTTTTTTTCATTTTGTGACCTCCACTCCATCACTGGATGTATTCATCCAATTATACCAGCGATGGATGGGTAAAATCAAGATGGATGTATTTATCCACTGAATTTTTTTGGAGGTCAAATAATGTCAAACGGATTAAAACAAGATATTTCGTTAGGGCCCAATTTGAAGGCTTTGCGAAAGAAGAATGGATTGTTGCAAAAAGAGGTATCGGCTCAATTAGAGATAATGGGGATTCCTATGACAGAGGACATTTTGGCTAAAATAGAGCAAGGACGGTATAGTGTAAAGATAAGTGTTCTTCTAGCCCTAAAGAAAATCTACAAAGTCGATACTTTTGATGAAATTTTCGCAGGTTTATACCAACAACTTACTCCTTCACCAGAACCTCCACGATCTCACCGATATACAGAGTGTGATAATCCTCCTCCGGATACCACTTTGTTTTGATCTCCTGGGGCATATTGTCCGGGTCCATGGGCTGGGCGAACCGTTTGCGGCACACCAGCACCAGCTCGGCTTCCTGGAAATAGGGGGCGCCGCACTCCGCCGCCTGGATGGTAAAGCCGCACTCCTTTACTTTGTCCACCTCACGGCCGCTTTTGGAGCCGCACAGCTGGAGGGCCTTGCGGTGCTCCTCCCCGAAGAAGGACAGGGTAAAATAGTCCTCACGGTCCACGAACTCCTTGGTGTACCGCTGGGGGCGGATGTAGCAGGTGGCCGCCGGGGCCCCCCACATCACCCCCAGGCCGCCCCAGGAAGCGGTCATGGTGTTGCATTGGCTGGCCGTCCCGGCGGTAATGAGCATCCACTGGCCGCCGATGGCGGAAAAGACATTTTTGTCCAGAGTTTTAGGGTCGATTTTGCGCATGGCGTGATTCCTCCTAATTTAACAATTCATATACAGTATATGCGCAAAAAGCCGCACCGAATACACGGTGCGGCTTTTGTACACAGGGGCTTACTTGTCAAGGCCGAACTTCTTGTTGAAGCGGCTGACACGGCCACCGGTGTCCACCATCTTCTGCTTGCCGGTGTAGAAGGGGTGACACTTGGAGCAAACTTCTACGCGGATG
>JAAWNI010000217.1 GCA_022798855.1 Lawsonibacter sp.
ATTGGAAACAGCTTGTCCCATCGAAAATTTTAACAGGTTGTCTTTACACCATCGCCGCCGGAAAAGGCTTATCCTACCAACAATCCAGTGTTTTCAAGGATTTCCGGTCTTGTTGCGCTTACGCCATCGCCCCATCTGCAGCCAGGTCCTCAGTCAAGTCGGCGATCGGGTCGCCGGTGGACTGGATGGAGCTGGCGCTCCAGGGGAAGCCAGAGGCGGCAGTGGGGTAGACGCCGGTGGTGTGGTCCACGAAGTAGGGGGCGAAGGACGGATTAGCCTGGACCTCCTCATCGGTGAGGTTCCGGGTCAGCTGGTGGACGACAGCCGCCACCATCTCCATATGGCCCAGCTCCTCGGTTCCAATATCGGTGAGTAAGCCCTTGGCCTCGGCGTAGGGCATGGAGTACCGCTGGGACAGATAGCGCATGGAGGCGCCTAATTCGCCGTCCGGGCCACCATACTGGCTGATGATAAAGGCGGCCAGCTTAGGGTTTGGGGTGGCAATTTTCACTGGAAATTGCAGTTTCTTTTCATAATGGAACATTCATTTCACCTCATTCTGCGCGAAATTCCAGGGCCAGGGGTCGGACAACCACTGATAGCTGTCGCCGGCGGCGGCGGACTCCTTGGTGATGGGGCCATATTTCGACTCATAAGCCGCTTTAGCCGCCTTCTCCATGGCGGAGAACTGCTTGAACAGGTTAAAGGCCTCGGTGTCATCCTTGTGAGTATCCAGATAAATATTCAGCTCCAGCACCACAAACTCCAGGGCCTGGAGCTCGGCCAGGGGGGTGTTGGGCAGGGTGGAGCCCTCTACCGCCAGGCGGAAGGGCAGGTTCAGGCCGGGGAACAGGGTGCCGTTGCTCAGCGCCTCAGACTGGGCGTACTTCTGGGGATTGTTCTTCTGAAAAGGCACATAGGGCACCGCCAGCCCCGCGCAGGACGGCAGGGTGCCGTTGGTATCCGGGCAGCTGGACTGGGCGGCCTGCGTCCCGCTTGAGGTGGTGGAAGCGGGGCGGGAACCGCTGCTATTTTCCATAAACAAGGGAAATTCCCTCCTTCATTCAATACAAAGAGGGCGGGCGCGGAGCGCGCGCGGCGTCCCTCTCAGACCATTCTATGAATCCGCGCGGCTATGGGTACACGCATACCAGGAAAGTGGAGCCCATATGATAGGGGGGAGGTGGTCAAATTGAAGAGAGGAATTCTGCTGGCCGGGGCGCTGCTCGGCACAGCGGTTTTGTTGGCGCTGGCTCTGATGCGGCTGAACAGCCTGGTGGAACCAGCCATGGAACCGGAGGCGGTTCAGCGGACCGGTCCGCTGGTGCTGGACGCCGGCCATGGCGGGGAGGATGGGGGCGCTGTGTCCATCACTGGGGTCCCAGAGAGCCAGATCAACCTGGCCATTGTGCTCAAGCTGCGGGACATCCTGGGGCTGTACGGGGTGGACCCCATTCTGCTTCGGGAGGAGGATGTCTCCCTCCATGACAACGGCGCCGGCACCCTGCGGGAGAAAAAGCGGTCCGATTTGAAAAACCGGGTGGCGGCCGTTGAGGAGGTGGAGGGGGGGACCCTGCTCAGCATCCACCAGAACACCTACCCCGGCAGCCGCTACCACGGCGCCCATGTGTTTTACGCCCCTGCGGAGGGGTCCCAATCTTTGGCGGAGCACGTCCAAAACAGCATAAAAGCCTCCCTCCAGCCGGACAATGAGCGGGCTGTAAAGCGGATTCCCGATACAGTCTATATTATGAACCACGTCACCTGTCCCGCCATTTTGATAGAGTGCGGATTTCTCACCAACCCGGAGGAGGAAGCCATGCTCCGGGACGAGGATTACCAGCGCAAGCTGTCCGCCGTCATCGCCGCCGCCTGGCTGACTGCCCCTTGAAGTCGATACAGATTTGTGCTAAAATAAAAACAATTACATCACAAAGGCGGAGCAGAAAATGAGAGCAGCACAGTTAAGCGAAGCACAATACCTTAACACAATGGGAAGCGGGATGAATCATGTAACAGAATGTGCGGAAATTTTGGTAGATATTTGGGGCTACGCAAAGCAGCTGCTAAATGAGAACTTGCTTTCAAAATACGGTTTCTCGAAGAAATATGTAGAAGCGGTCTACGAAAATAATGAACATACTTATCAGCATATCTTGCTTTTTGCCAATCAGAAAAACATTTATGTTGTAATTGTTGTAGACGTCGTTCATAAAACCATATTTGGCCACTATATTCTTGACTTAAATGAAAAATATAGCCTGCCTACTGATAAGAGAGAAAAGGAGAGTCAGCCATGAAGGCAAAAACCCTATTTTACTGCCCCGGCTGCGGCAACGAGCTGCCCAAGTGGGCGAGACAGTAAAGCAAAAGAGAAGGGGGCAAAACATGCGGTATCAATATCAGATTGGCCATAAGGAGTATTTTTTTTTGGCCGATGAGGTTTTGAGCACAGCAGCAGAATTCCTGGCCCGCATCATCCGCAATCAGGAGGAAGAGTACGCCGTATTGCGGGACGGGGAGTTGCTCCAAATTGGATGGAACTGCTTTCGTGTGGTGGAAAAAGAGGGGAAATATCAGCTTTTCGCTCTGGATTACACTAAAAATCCCTTTGAAGACAGCACCCCGGACCTGTCCTTGGCGCTGGCCTACTTTAAGGAGCAGTCCAAAGCAATCAGCAATGCGGGGATTCAGCCACTGGAGACAACCTTTCAGGATACGCTGATTGTTGAGACAGGGGCGCTGAGCGAGGACAGAATCTACATGATCCGGGACGCCGCGCCGGAGAACGGCGATTCCGGGTGGACCTGCACATCCGTTTTCTTTAGTGGGCCGTCTAGTTTAGAGGACTATGTTAAGGCGTATACCTACCAGCTGCGCCGGTTTTGCGAGCAGGCTATCAGTATTCTGCACTTTCCAGTGGATACCATTGCGGTGTTTGAAAAGGGGCGGCTGATAGAAGTGGTGGGAGAAGATAACAAAAAATTGCTTTGAACAGAGGAGAACATATGAAAGCGAAGACCTTATTTTATTGTACCGACTGCGGCAACGAGCTGCCCAAGTGGGCGGGGCAGTGCCCGGCCTGTAAGGCGTGGAACACCATTGTGGAGCAGCCGGCGGAGAAGCCCGCCAAGCGGTCCGGGCCGGTGAAGGGCGGCTCCGCAACCGGGGTGGCCATCAACCGCCCACGGCCCATGAAGGAGGTAGAGACCACCGACGAGCTGCGCTTCGCCACCGGAATGGGGGAGCTGGACCGGGTGCTGGGCGGGGGAGCGGTAAAGGGCTCCCTGGTGTTGGTAGGGGGCGCGCCGGGCATCGGAAAGTCCACTCTGATGCTGCAAATATGCGACAACCTGTGCCGTTTCGCCAAGGTGCTGTATGTATCCGGCGAGGAGTCGGAGCGGCAGATCAAGCTGCGGGCGGAGCGGCTG
>JAAWNI010000218.1 GCA_022798855.1 Lawsonibacter sp.
TACCGTGACCGGCATCCTGTCGAATGTTGGTGAAAAGGAAGCAAATGCCTGCGCCATTGCCGTTTCCAAGACGGCCTTGACCCAGTGGGCCGGATTTGATCCTGCCGGGTATCGCGCCTATGTGCATTTTCAAAACGATGAACAGTTGAGCCAGGAGGTCATGACCGCCTGCTGCCAGAAGATCGCCGCCCGGTATGGCCTTCCCCATGTGGGCATGAACAGCGGTTACTTAATAACTCGTATTACTGAAATGCCTATGTGTTTTCTGTTGTATGGGTATTTGCTGTAATAGCCCTCTACTCGGAAGAAAGGGGGTGAGAGAAAATGCAAGGCGGACAGCGTTCGTCTGGCATGGAAATTACTTTTTGTCGTCGGTGGCTGGGTTGTCGATGAGGGCTCCGTCTTCCTGGAAGCGGGAGCCGTGGCAGGGGCAGTCCCAGCTGTGCTCGGCGGCGTTGTACTTCAAGGCGCAGCCCATGTGGGGGCAGCGGGGCGTAGTGGGGGTGAGCAGCCCCAGGGCGGACTCCAGGGCGTTTGCCGCCAGCTGGGGGCGGAGCATGGTCCGGGAAGGGGAGAACAGCCCGCTATAGGGACTATTTCGCCCCAACACCAGGTCTGTCAGCACCTCTGCCGCCGCCATGGAGGAGGTCATGCCCCACTTGTTGAAGCCGGTGGCCGTGTAGAGCCCGGCCGTGCCCCTGGAGTAGAGCCCGATATAGGGGACGTTGTCTAAAGTCATGCAGTCTTGGGTGGCCCAGCGGGCCGCCTCTTGGGCGTCGGGGTAGTGCTTTCGGGCAAAGCCCTCCAGCTCCCGCCAGCCGCCGCCCTGCTTGCCCGTCCGGTGGCTGCCGCCGCCCAGCAGGAGCATCCCCCTGTAGTTCCGGAAGGACAGCCCCTTTTCGTCCTCGTCCAGATACATCCCGTGGACATCCGGGGCGTTTTCCAGGGCCAGCACATAGGAGCGGTGCTGGTACAGCTTGAGGAAGTAGCCGCCGTGCTTGTTGAGCAAGGGAAAGTGGGTGGCGATGATGATCTTGTCTGCCGAGACAGTCCCGCCGGTTGTCACCGCCCTGCCGGGTCCCAGCTCCCGCACCTTGGTGTGCTCGAAAATGTTCAGGTCCTTGGCGATGGCGGCCAGGAATTTCAGGGGGTGGAACTGGGCCTGACGGGGGAATTTGACCGCCCCCGCGGTAGGGAAGGGGAGGGGAACCTGTTCCACAAATTCCGCCCCGAAGCCCAGCTTGTCCAGGGCGTTTAGCTCCCGGTCCAGCTTCCGCCGTTTGTCCATGGAGTAGACAAAGGCGTCTTTCTCCTCAAAATCGCAGTTGATATTCCGGCACAGGGCGCGGTACTCCTCCAGCGCCCTCTGGTTGGCCTCCAGGTAGAGCCGGGCCCGCTCCACGCCGAACTCCCGGATCAGCTTGTCGTAAATCAGCCCGTGCTGGGAGGTGAGCTTCGCCGTGGTGTTTTTGGTGATGCCGCCGCCGACGCGGTCCGCCTCCACCAAGGCGCAGTCCACCCCCGCCTGAGACAGCTTGTAAGCGCACAAAACTCCGGCCAGCCCGCCGCCGATGATGAGCACATCGGTTTTCAGGTCTGACCGGAGTTTATTAAATTGAGGCAGCTGTGCCGTTTTCGTCCATATGGAGTCCATCCCATCACCTCATTGAGGTTAGGATGGCTGTGATTCCTCCGGTTTATACCCAGGATGGCGGCCACCGGCAAAGTGCAGGCATTGCTCTGGGCAGGCATCCACGCATTTCCCGCAGCGGATGCACTCCGGGGAGCGGGAAATCTCCTGGAGGGACAAGGCTGCCGGGCAGGCCTTTTCGCAGGCCTTGCAGGAGGTGCACCGCTCCTGTTCCCAGTGAATCTGTACCAGGCTGAACCGGTTGAACCAGCCGTAGATGGCCCCCAAGGGGCACAGATACTGGCAGAAAGGACGGTAGGCCTTGATAGACAGCAGGACGATAGCCAGCAGAACCCCCAGCTTCCACAGGAACAGCCCGCCCGCCTGGCTGCGCAGGGCGCCGTTGGCGCTGAGCAGGGGGATGGCTCCCAGCAGGGTTCCGGAGGGGCACAGAAATTTGCAAAACGCCGGGATCTTGGCAAATCCGCCCCACAAAAACATGGAACCGGCAAGCACCAGCAGAATCAGCACCACGTACTTTCCATATTTCAGGATGTGGTGGTGGGGCAGGCGCTTTCTTTTTTTGAAGATGGGGATTTTGTGCAGGAGGTCCTGTACCAGCCCGAAGGGGCACAGCCAGCCGCAGACAAAGCGCCCCAGCAGGCTGCCGAAGAGGAAGAAGAAGCCCAACGCCGCGAAGGGGACCTGAAAGCCCCGCTGATTCAGCAGGGCCTGGAGCGCTCCGATGGGGCAGGAGGCGACAGCCCCGGGGCAGGAGTAGCAGTTCAGCCCCGGGACGCAGGCGTATTTCAGGCCGCCCCGGTAGATTTTCCCGTTGAGAAAGCCATACAGATAGCCGTTTGTTACAATGGTGAACAGCAATTGCACTTTCAGTCGAATTCTATTCATCGCTCAACCAATCCCGATGCACTCCAGGCAGATCATAACCGCCTTTCTCCAAACCACCTCAAGCTGCCCCTGAAAGGCTCCGATCCCGAGGAAAACCCCTCCGGCCAGTGCGCCCAGCATCCAGTTTTTACTGTTCTTCCAAAAGCTCATGGATGAGTTCCTCCCACGTCGATTTTTCAGCGGCGCCCACAACGCCGCCCAAGTACGCCCCCCCACCGTCAAAAAAGAAGGTGGTGGGCACGCCGCTTACACTGGACAGGAGCGCCTGGTTGATAGAGTCGTTGGCAAGCAGATGAGGGTAGGCCGCCCCTGTCTCCTGAACCAGGTTTTCCACAAGCGCCTGGTCCTCCCCCTCCCACACATCACTGACAATGCCGATGATCTGGAACTCCGCCGGCTCATATTCCGACGCCAGCTCGCCCAGCCCCGGCATCTCGCTCAGGCAGGGGTTGCAGTAGGTGGCCCACACGTTGACCATGGTGAGCTTTGACTGGGAAAAGGCATCCTGAGAAACCGTGTTTCCCTCCAGGTCGGTCCCCTCAAAGGTAATGTAGATGGGGGTGTGTTCCTCCTCTGAAGACGACGCCCCCGAGGTGTCAGGCCCGCTTGCTGCATCCGGCTTGGATGTGGGTTCGACGGGCAGTTCTCCGCTGTTCCCGGCGCAGCCATACAGCAGGGCCAGGGAAAGAACCAGGGGCGTTAAAAATATCTTGCGCAATTTGTTCATATTATTTCCTCCATTTTTATAGGTTGCTATAAATGAGCAAATTCAGGAATTGACGAAAGCAGTTCGGCAGCGGTGAAGGCCGATGTGGAAGGGCACAATATGGCCAAGACC
>JAAWNI010000219.1 GCA_022798855.1 Lawsonibacter sp.
CATTTGACCGACAGCATCCTGGGCCTGATCTTTATCAACGCCGCCTTCAACCAGGCCTTTACGATCTGGCTGCTCCGGGGCACCTTTATCGGCATCTCGGCGGAGATGGAACAGGCCGCCACCATCGACGGCTGCAACCGGATTCAGTCCATGATGCGGGTGCTCCTCCCGGTAGCCGCCCCTGGCATCGTTACCACCCTGATTTTCATCTTCATCAACGCCTGGAATGAGTACACCGTGGCCCTATGCCTAATCTCCACCGACACCCTCAAGCCCCTCACCGTGGGCATCAACACCTTCAACTGCTACAACATCATTGAATGGCAGTACCTCTTCGCCGCTTCCATCTTCGCCATCATCCCCGTGGTGATCCTCTTCATGAGCATCGAGAAAAATCTGGTCAGCGGTCTGGCATCCGGCGGCGTGAAGGGCTGATTTCAAAAAAAATAGTGGATTCTCTTTCCAATTTGTGTTACACTATCCTTGTACCTTATCAGAACCAACGCAGAAAAGGAGCTTGCTATATGTTTATTTATCGTGAAAAGGACTACGGCTCCATGAGCCGCCGGGCCGCTCAGGTCATCGCCGCAGAGCTCATCCGCAACCCCAGCTGCGTGCTGGGCCTGGCCACCGGCTCCACCCCCGTGGGGGCCTATCAGTGCCTGGCGGACTGGTGTAAGCAGGGCCTCATCAGCTTTAAGGATGTGCTCTCCGTCAACCTGGACGAGTACAAGGGCCTGAGCCCCGAGCACGACCAGAGCTACCGCTATTTCATGCAGCAAAACCTCTTTAACCACGTGGACATCCGCCCCGAGAACACCCGGGTGCCCAACGGACTGGCCGCCGACCCCCAGGAGGAGTGCGCCCAGTATGACGCCTATATCCGCTCCCTGGGCTACGCCGACCTCCAGCTTCTGGGCCTGGGCCGCAACGGCCACATTGGCTTCAACGAGCCAGGCGGCAGCTTTATCAAGGAAACCCACGTGGTGGACCTGACCCAGAGCACCATCGACGCCAACGCCCGCTTCTTCGCTTCCGCCGACGACGTGCCCCGCCAGGCCCTGACCATGGGCGTCGGCTGCATCATGGCCGCCCGCCGGGTGCTGGTGGTGGCCAGCGGCGCGGACAAGGCCGACGCGGTATACAACGTGGTCTGTGGGCCCATCGCCCCCAGCTGCCCCGGCTCCATCCTCCAGCTGCACAAGGACGTAGTCCTGGTGGCCGACGAAGCCGCCTTGAGCAAGCTGACCGCCGCGGGAGTTGCACTATGAAAATATTAAACGGCCAGGTCTTTGACCTGAATCAGGGCTTTGTCAGCCGGGACCTGTATACCGACGGCGGGTTGATTGCCCAGGCCAGCGGCGACGGCCAGGTTCTGGACGCTTCCGGGTGCTATGTCATCCCCGGCCTGGTGGATGTCCATTTCCACGGCTGTGTGGGGGAGGATTTCAGCGACGCCACCCCCGACGGCCTGCAAAAAATCGCCGACTTTGAGCTGTCCCAGGGCGTAACCTATATCTGCCCCGCCGGCATGACCCTCCCCGAGGACCAGCTGGCCGCCATCTGCAAGAATACCGCCGCCCACCGGGCCAAGAATTCCGGCGGGGCCGAGGTGGTGGGCGCCCACCTGGAGGGCCCCTTCCTGTGCATGGCCAAAAAGGGCGCCCAGAATGGGGATTACCTCCACGACCCGGACGCCGCCATGCTGAAACGGCTCCAGGCGGCGTCGGAGGGGTGCGTCAAGCTGGTCACCCTGGCCCCGGAGCAGCCCAACTCCACCGAGTTCATCAAAGCGGCCGTTGAGATGGGCATTACCGTCTCTGTGGGCCACACCACCGCCGGTTACGACACCGCCAGGACCGCCTTCGAGGCGGGGGCCAGCCACGCCACCCATCTGTTCAACGCCATGCCCCCCTTCGCCCACCGGGACCCCGGCGTCATTGGCGCGGCCTTCGACGTCCCCGGCGTCCAGCCCGAGCTGATCTGCGACGGCATCCACGTCCACCCCAGCGCCATCCGCGCCGCCTTCCAGCTCTTCGGCAAGGAGCGCATGATCATCATTTCCGACTCCCTCCGGGCCACCGGCATGCCCGACGGCGAGTACCCCTTCGGCGGGCAGATGATCGAGGTCCACGGCAACCGGGCCACCATTCTGGGGCACCCGGAGACGCTGGCCGGCTCGGTCACCAGCCTGATGGGCTGCCTGCGCCAGGCCATCGCCTTTGGCATCCCCGCCGCCGACGCGGTGCGGGCCTGCACCTACAACCCCGCCCAGTCCGTCGGCATCGAGGACCGGGCCGGCACCCTGGATGTGGGCAAGGAGGCCAGCATCGTCCTGCTGGACCAGACGGATTTGTCCATCAAGGCCATCGTCTTTAAGGGACAGGTGGTGTAAGGCCACGGCTTGCCGCAGCCCTGCCGGCCGTTGGAGCGGTCGGGCGTCATGTTGTTGGAACGGGCGGGTCCGCCCGCCCTTCCAAATATAATCCACGGGTCGGGACACTACTCCATCACTATAGTGCCCGGCACCAAACAAAAGGAGGAAAAAAACCGCCGCGGCTTGCGGTGCGGCAGTGTGGAGACCTGTCGTAAAGTCCTCGGGGGGCCCGCTCCCCCGGGGCGAGATGGATTTGGCGGAGGCCGGTCCATCAAAGCCGAACGCAAATGGCAACACTGAATCTGAAGGGCATCACCAAAATCTACCCCCACAGCGGAGACCAGAAGAAAGCCAAGAAGAAGAAGGGCGAACCCGAGAAGAAGACCAATCTGCAGGTTACAGAGCAGGGCGTCATCGCCGTCCAGCAGTTCAACCTGGACATCGCTGACAAGGAGTTCATCGTTCTGGTCGGCCCCTCCGGCTGCGGCAAATCCACCACTCTGCGGATGGTAGCCGGTCTGGAAGAGATCAGCGGCGGCGAACTGTACATCGACAGCAAACTGGTGAACGACGTGGAGCCCAAGAACCGGGACATCGCCATGGTGTTCCAGAGCTACGCTCTGTACCCCCACATGACGGTGTATGAGAACATGGCCTTCCCCCTGAAGCTGCGCAAGATGGACAAGGACGAGATCGACCGCCGGGTCAAGGAGGCGGCCGAGATCCTGGACATCACCCAGTATCTGGACCGCAAGCCCAAGGCCCTGTCCGGCGGCCAGCGCCAGCGTGTGGCCATTGGCCGCGCCATCGTCCGCGAGCCCAAGGTGCTGCTGATGGACGAGCCGCTGTCCAACCTGGACGCCAAGCTGCGCAACCAGATGCGTGCTGAGATCATCAAGCTGCGCCAGAAGATCAACACCACCTTCATCTACGTCACCCACGATCAGACCGAGGCCATGACCCTGGGCGACCGCATTGTCATCATG
>JAAWNI010000220.1 GCA_022798855.1 Lawsonibacter sp.
CGTTGTACGCCTTGCCGGTGACGGTAACCGTAACGGTAAAGCCAATATCGCCCACAGCGGCCTGTGTTTTATATTCTACGGTGTAATCGGTGTCCAAGGCCAGCGGCTTCGCGGCGTCTTTCGCCGTTACCGTGACGGTGCCGTTTTCGGGCTGGACGGTTTCGTCATAGGCCAGAACCTTCAGGCTGTCCCGATCCACCGCAATGGTAGCTTCATTCCGGCAGAAGCCGCAGATTCCCGTGCCGTCCTGAGCGAAGGTAAAGGTACAGGGCTCCGACTCCTCCGTCCCGCAGAGCGGGCAGGTCCAGGTGTGCTCCGTGGTGCCCGCGTTGCGTTCATAGACCTTGTCCCCGTGTCCGTCACACTGGCCAACAATGACTGTCGTGGCCTCCGCTATACCAGCGGGCAGGAGCGGATTGCCGCTCTCGTCAAAGTAGGCACAGCCTGGGGCGAGCAGAGCGGCAAAATCGCCGTCCGCTGTCCGAATGGCGGCTTTTTTCCCAAAATACCTGCCGGTGAAGAGCTGCACCTTTGCGCCGGAGGCGACATCCAGGGCATAAGACTCGCCGCGAATGCCCGTGTTTGGCCCCATGACGCGCAGGGAGCCGCCGGACAGGACCACCACGCCAACCGCCTTCGACGAGCTGACATTGCCCCGGAGCTCCAGATCGCCCTTCTCGGCCACCCGTATGACGCTGGCGCCTGTTCCATACAGGGTAAACTCATTTGTCTCAATGACGCCGGGGCCTGTCACCTCATGCGGCTCGGTAAACGTCTGATTGTTTGTCAAATTCCATTTGCCGCTCCACAGTAAGTCGGCCTCCCCGTCTATCTGGTCCAGCAGGGAGATGCAGGGCGACAGGTCCACCTGCTCCTGCTCGTCGGCAGTCAGTCCGTCATACAGGTCGTAAATTTCATTGATCTGCTCCCGGACCTGCTCGCTGTTGTGCACTGAAACGCTCTGGGGCAGCTCGCTGATCAGCTTCTCGATGGGGCAGACCCGGCAGACAAACAAGCACAGCGCGCCGGGAGTTTCCGGGGCATAGCCGCAGGCGGCGTCATGTTCATGGGCGCAGGACAGCTCCTTTGCCACACAGCCGCTGTCCTCCCCGCACACATGCGGGCATAAAACCGGTCCGCCCCCTTCGCGAAAGGGGGTAGCACTCGGCCGTATGCTCATGGATGCAGTCTATCTCTGTTGTATAACAGCTGTCGTCGTGGTTATGGATACATTCCTGTTCCAATGTTGGCGGGACATATCCGCACTCATCCGTGTGCGCCGGATGGTGTGGGCACGGCCCGCCCTCGCCAGCGGCCAATACCCACACAGGACACAGGTTCAGGCACAGAGCCAGAGTGATCATCAGACTTAGTACTCTGCGTTTCATGCTATAACCTCCCAAATTTATGAGGAAGCCGCTTCCAGCGCGCAACTCCCCAACATAACATTTTAATTTTACCACCGATACAGCAAATTGTCCACTGATAAACCACATTTTAAATGAGGACAGGAGTACTGAACAGTTGAATTGGACTGCCCAATATTTCTATCCTCACGCTTGGCGCGCGGCGGCCCGCCGGCCCCGCTCCATACCCCTCAAAACATGGCGTTTGTCAGTTTCTTTATGGAGAATTTTAACCCTTGATTTATTATATCGGCATTTTGCGGTGGAAGTTAAGAGCTTCAATGAAACGTAAACAGACCAAACAAGCCCCTCCTGAAAGGCTGTATTATTCAACAAGATAGCGTTGAAAAAACGTCGAGCAAATTGTCGTTAATACACAAATTCCGACAAAAAACACCCCCTGTTCCACATGTTCGATAGAACCGCAATCCTCATTTTGATGGTTTTTCCCAGCGGGGCGCAGGAGCGGGCAGGCGGCTATGGCGGGGGCCGCCGCCGGCCGAAGCTCATCCGCCCCTGCCGCCAAGGCTCAATGCCGGAATTTTGCGCCCTTACATCTCCGAACGGATATCCGCCATGGCGTTGACCACCGCCCAGCCCTGGGGGAAGGGCCGGTCCAGGTTCCAGACCCCTATGCCGTGGAGCCGGTAGTCGAAGGCCAGATTCAGCTTGGCCTGGATGGACCGGGCGTCCTCGAACCAGACCTCGTGTTCCGCGCCCTGGCCGTCCACGTACCGGAACCAGGGGGCCTGAACCTGATCGTCGTACCGGATGGCGGTCCGGCGGTCCCAGGCCAGCTGGACGGCTTCCACGTTGCTCAGTGATTTGGCCCGGCTTCCCTCCCGGTGGGGCAGGGTCCAGTCGTAGCCGTAGTTGGGGACGCCCAGGTAAATCTGTCCGGGCCGGAACTCGGTGAGGGCGTACTCCACCACCTGGCGCACCTGGGGCAGGGGGGCCACCGCCATAGGCGGGCTGGCAGGATTGCCCCAGTCGTAGGCCATCAGCAGGGCGAAGTCCACCGCCTTGGCGATGAGGTGGTAGTCGATGCCCTCATACAGCCGGCCGGGCTGGCCCGCCGAGGCCTTGGGCGCCAGGGCCGCTATGAGGGGCAGCCCACGGGGGGCCAGAGCACGGCGCAGGCGGGTCAGGAACCGGGCGTAGTCCTCCGCGTCCTCCCCCCGAACGAACTCGAAATCCACATCCACCCCCCGGTAGCCTTTGCGGTCGATGGTGCGCAGAATCTCCTGGATCAGCTCCTCCTGGTCCTCCTCATCCGACAGAAGCTCGTGGGCCTGTTCCGGGGAAAAGCGGTCCTGGCTGTCCAGGTTGGACAGGTGGAAGATGGGGGCCACCCGGCTCTGGAGGGCGGCGCTGGCCAGCACCTCGTCCTGGAGGGGGATCAGGTCGTCCCCGTCGAAGCGGTAGGTGAAGGGGGTGAGCTGGGACAGGTAGGGCAGGGTGGCCTGGAGCAGGCCCCGGCCGACGTAGGGATAGGCGTAGGCATTGACGGTGAGGGGCCCTCTGGGACGGGAGGAGTATTTCACCACGATATGCTGTCCGGGGTAAACCAGGTCCCGGCCCTGAAGGCCCGGGTTGTTGCGCAGCAGCTGGGCCACGGTGGTGTTGTGCATCTGGGCGATGGAGTACAGGGAATCCCCCGCCCTGACGGTGTGGGTCAATTCCGGGTACTGGACCACGATGGTCTGCCCCACCACCAGGTGGGAGGGGTCGGGCAGCTGGTTGTCCTGGATCAGCCGCTCCATGGGGACGCCGTACTGCTGGGCCAGCCGGTACATGGTGTCGCCGGGCTGGACGATATGGATGTCCATAATAATTCCTCCTATGAAGTTAGAATCTGTATTCATAATCGAAAATGCTGGATGGACGAGGAATTTTGCCGCCCTGCAAGGCAAAAAATCACAGGAATACTTTGTGGATTTCAAGATTTTTTAAC
>JAAWNI010000221.1 GCA_022798855.1 Lawsonibacter sp.
CGAAAATGCTGGATGGACGAGGAATTTTGCCGCCCTGCAAGGCAAAAAATCACAGGAATACTTTGTGGATTTCAAGATTTTTTAACGCCGCAAGGCGGCTAAAGGCCCGTCCAGACGGTCGTTTGAGATTGTGAATACAGGTTCTTAAAGGGGGCGGTTTTTACACCACCGTGATAAACTTGCTGCTGGCGTAGCCGATGGCGCCGTTGTAGTTCACCAGGTGCCAGCCGTTGGCGGTGTTGATGATGGTCAGCGGCGCGCCGTCGGGGGCCTGGGCGACGATGGCGGCGCTGGTGTTGGGCCGGGCGCGTATGTTGAGATTGCCCCACTCCACATCCACCACCCCCGGCCGGCGCTGCTCCGCCTCGAAAAAGGGGATGCCGAAGTACTCCGTCAGGGCCAGGACGATCACCCGGGCGGCGCTGTCCAGATTGGCCTTGATCCAGTTGGCGTCCTCCACGTTGTCGTGGAAGGCCAGCTCAATGAGGACGGCGGGGGCCCTCACCCGGGCCACCTCCCCCAGGGTGGTGGTGGCTTCGGTGCGCACCTTGTTGGGGTCGGGGTAGATGGTCTTCAGGCCGTCGGCGATGAGCTCCGCCGCGCGCTGGCCGTCGGCGCTGCCGGGGTAGTAGAAGACGATGGACCCCCGGACCTTCCCCGCCTGGGCCCCGGCGGCGGCGTTGGAGTGGAGGGCCAGATGAAAGTCGTAGTCCCCCGCGTTGGAAGCGGCGATGGAGGACGCGGCGGTCATGTCCGGGGTGTTCCGGGCGTAGCGGATGCCGGAAGCGTCCAGCATGGGGGCCATCTTGTCGGCAAGGAGATTCATCCATTCCTCCTCAGTTCCGCCGTTTACGTAGTGGTTCCAGTCCTGCGTGCTGGGGGACAGGTATATGATGGGCATAGTGTGCACCTCCCGAATTTTCTCCATCCTATGAAATTTTTTTGGAAAGTGTGAAACCTTTTCCTGCTGCCTGCGTCTATATTGTCAGAAGCAAAAAAGAAAGGGAGGATTTTTATGAAAAGAAAGCTCTTTGCGATCACCATGGCAGCGGTGCTGCTGCTGGCGGGGTGCGGGGGAGGAAGCTCCAACGGCGCGGCCGCCCCCGGAGCTCCCGGCGCCACCACAGGACCCTCCGGCGAATACCAGGCGGAAAATGACAGCTGGGCGGCTGAGGACTCCTGGGACCAGGGCGCGGAAGCCGCGCCCGACGCGCCCATGGATGTGGGCTCCTCGGTCTATCAGCGCCCCGACGCCAAACTCATCCGCCGGGCCGCCCTGGAGATCCAGACCGAGCAGTTCGACCAGAGCAAGGAAGCCCTGGACAGGCTGGTGGACAGCTGCGAGGGCTATTTTGAGAACGCGAGCGTCTACAGCGGCGGCCGCCTGGACGCCTACGCCAGCCGCAGCGGGGAATTTGTCATCCGGGTCCCGGCGGAGAAATACAGCCAGTTTTTGTCCAGCACCGGGGACCTGGGCTATGTGGTCCACAAAGATGAGAGCAGCGAGGACGTAGGCACCCAGTATTATGACACCGAAGCCCGGCTCAAGACCCAGCGCACCAAGCAGGAGCGGCTGCTGGCCCTGCTGGAGAAGGCGGAGTCCATGGAGGACATCATTTCACTGGAAAACGCCCTCAGCGACGTGGAATACCAAATCGAGCAGTACTCCTCCGAGCTGAACCGCTACGACGGCCTGATCAGCTTCTCCACCTTTACCGTCCGCCTTTACGAGGTAAAGCGGGTCAACCAGGAGGTGGGGGAAACCGCCCCTCTGGGCCAGCGCATGGCCGCCGGCTTCCAGGCCAGCGTCCGGAATCTGAGCCAGGGCTGCCAGGACTTCCTCATCTGGGCATCCTACAACGTCTTCCTGCTGGCGGTTCTGGCGGCTGTGGCCGCCGCGGCCGTTGTGGTCGGGAAGCGGGAGCTGAAAAAGCTGCGCAAGGAGGATAAAAAGGAGCCGGAAGAGAAATGAGCAAGGCCGCCCCATCGGACTTGACAAGGCGGCTGAGTCTGGTATAATAAAAACAGAAGGGCGCCGCTATTGGCGGTCAGCCCACGTGGTTAGTCAACCAAAATAGTTGACCGCTCGGGGCCTAGCCGGGCGGTCAACACACGTTTATGGCAGACAGGTAAAAGAGTATCGCTGTACCCGCCAGGAAACAGAACGCTTTGAAGATCCGTTCCTTCCACAATCCGCACCACCTCCCCCGTTGAGATATTTGCCTGGGGTTCAAACGGTGGCCAACCGCCTTATGTAACAGCGCGCCTTCGTCTCGCCTGGCTGGCGGGTTTTTTTATTTTACATCTATTTATGCGGACTTGTCAAATTATTCCGCAAAATCCCCCTTGACATTGACGCAGCGTCAAGTGGTAGGATACAGTGCAGGGAGGTGGTCGGAATGGAATACACCATTCAAGAGCTGTCGCGCCTGTCGGGGGTGACCACCCGCGCCCTGCGCTGGTACGACAAGATCGGTCTGCTCAAGCCCTCCGGCCGGACGGAGGGGGGATACCGCCGCTACGGCCCGGCGGAGGTGGACCGGCTCCAGGACATCTTGTACTACCGGGCCCTCGGGGTGGAGCTGGCCCAGGTGAAGGAAATCCTGGACGATCCCTCCTTCGACCGCCTGGCCATCCTCCGGGGCCATCTGTCCGCCCTGGAGGGGGAGCGGGAACGGATTCAAAAGCTGATCGACTCCGTCACGGAGACGATCCGAACACAGGAAAGGAATGAAATTATGTCAGACGAGAAAAAATTTGAAGCCTTCAAGCGCCAGCTTGTGGAGGAGACAGAGCGGCTCTACGGCGCGGAGTCCAGAGAGAAGTACGGCGGCGCGGAGGTGGACGCCTCCAACGCCCGGATAATGGGGGCGGCCCTGGAGCAGTTCCAGGAGTATGAGCGCCTGGGGCAGGAGATTCTGGACAAGCTGTCCGCCGCTGTGGCCGCCGGGGCCGACCCGGCTGGGTCGGCGGGACAGGAGGCTGCGGACCTCCACCGCCGCTGGCTCACCATCATGGGGGACAAGTACGACGCCCGGCGCCACCGGGAGATCGCGGAGCTGTACGTCCAGGACGAGCGCTTTACCGCCTACTACGACCGGGAGCGTCCGGGCTGCGCCCGGTTCCTCCGGGACGCGGTGGCCCACTGGGTCAAATAAGCCCATGCTCCCCGTCTGATAGGGAGCATATCACATGCAAGGACAAGCTGGGAAAGGATTGACAGGCAGCAAAAAGGGGTCAATCCCAAATTCTGTGTAAACTCCATTGGGGGTGCAAATAGAGCAAAATTTATTTAGGGCGGTAGCCGTAGAATCGGGCTGCTGCCATGTTA
>JAAWNI010000262.1 GCA_022798855.1 Lawsonibacter sp.
CATACCGCGTTAAATTTTCTTGCAATACATCCAGTATTCCTGCGAAAATTTGCCTTGTCTGACGGCAAAATTCCTTGTCATTCGGCATACCTCGAGATATTAAACAGGCTCTTACAGTCTATACAGTGGAGGAATTATGATGAACGACAACAAGGCGCTGCTGCCCCTGCCGCCTGAGCAGCCCATCCCCCGCGGGCCGGATCTGGACGATCTGATTTTTCAGGGCGAGGGCTGGCTGACCAGCGACCGGTAGTGGAGGCTTGGCGGCTGATTGAGAAAATCAAAAAAACTGGCTGGCCAAAGAAGGCCAGCCAGTTTTTTTGAAATCAGGCGGCGCTCTTCCGGCTTTTGGCCGCGAAGAGGAAGCCCACCATCAGCGCGATGCCGATGGGCAGGGAGACGATCCCGGGCGCGCCCGCCGTCACCAGAACGCCGGCGATGAGGTAGGTCACGCCGGACACCACGGCGCAGGCGATGGCGTAGGGCAGCTGGGTGGAGACGTGGTTCACGTGGTCGCACTGGGCTCCGGCGGAGGCCATGATGGTGGTGTCGGAGATGGGGGAGCAGTGGTCGCCGCAGACGGCGCCGGCCATGCAGGCGGAGATGCAGATGATGGCCATGGGGTTGCTCATCTCGAACACGTTCTGAACAATGGGGATCAGGATGCCGAAGGTGCCCCAGCTGGTGCCGGTGGCGAAGGCCAGCAGGCAGCCCACCGCGAAGACGATCACGGGCAGCAGCACTTGGATGCCGGAAGCGGACCGGACAAAGTCACGGACGAAGTACTTGGCGCCCAGGGAGTCGGTCATCCCCTTCAGGGACCAGGCGAAGGTGAGGATCAGGATGGCGGGGACCATGGCCTTGAAGCCCTCGGGGATGCAGCCCATCATATCCTTGAAGGACATGGCCCCGCGGATCTGGTAGTAGGCGAAGGCGAAGATCAGGCCGAAGGCGGAGCCCAGCATCAGGCCCACGGAGGCGTCGGAGTTGGAGAAGGCGACCACAAAGTTGTGGTAGCCCTCGGAGCCGGGCAGGAAGAACTCGCCGGAGTAGATCATGCCGATGACGCAGGCTGCCACCAGCACCAGGATGGGCAGCACCAGGTCCAGCACGGAGCCCTTGGACTCGTCCGCCTCGTCGTCCAGCATGGCGTAGGGGTTGGAGCCGGAGAAGAGGTCGCCCGTCTCCATGGCGTTCTTCTCATACCGGGCCATGGGGCCGAACTCCATGTTCATCAGCACCATGCCCACCATCATCACGATGGTGAGAAGGGCGTAGAAGTTGTAGGGGATGGCCCGGATGAACAGGGTCAGGCCCTGGCCGTCCTCGGCGAAGGCGGCCACGGCGGCGGCCCAGGAGGAGATGGGGGCAATGATGCAGATGGGGGCGGCGGTGGCGTCGATGAGGTAGGCCAGCTTGGCCCGGGAGACGTTCTGCTTGTCGGTGATGGGCCGCATGACGGAGCCCACCGTCAGGCAGTTGAAGTAGTCGTCGATGAAGATCAGGCAGCCCAGCAGAACGGTGGCCAGCTGGGCGCCCGCCCGGGATTTGATGTTCGCCTTGGCCCAGCGGCCGAAGGCGGCGGAGCCGCCCGCCTTGTTCATCAGGCACACCATGGCGCCCAGGACCACCAGGAAGACCAGGATGCCCACGTTGTAGCCGTCGGACAGGGAGGCCACAATGCCGTTGCTGAAGGCGTGGAGCACTGTGCCCTCAAAGGAGAAGTTGGAGTAGAGCAGGCCGCCCACCAGAATGCCGATGAACAGGGAGGAGTAGACCTCCTTGGTGATGAGGGCCAGGGCGATGGCGATGACCGGGGGCAGCAGGGACGTGGGGGTGTTGAAGAAATTGCTGGGGGAGATGATATAGCCCACATATCCGCTGTCCACGCAGGTTTCGCAGGGGACGGCCTCCCCCTCGTCGGACAGGACGACGCCCATCGTACCGCAGTCGGGGCACTCGATATACTTGGTGCCGGTCAGCTCGGTGGGGTCGCCCCCGGCGGCGAAGGCGGTGCAGACCATGGCCAGCAGCATCATCGTCAAAAGGACGAGCCGCAGGCCGGAGCTTCTTCTGGTTCTCATATGTATTCCCTCCTAAATTTGTTGGGAGCCACACAAGGCTCCCCGCGCGCAAAATAAAAACCATGGTGCGCGGAAACGCGCCCCATGGCAAACCGGACGCCCCCAGCGGAAGGCCGGGGGCCTCTGGATAGCGCTCCACTCCTCGTGACAGTCCGTGGGATATTCTCCCCCGGCCCAGGACGGACGGCTCAGGCAGGCCGTCTGACCTTCGGCGGCGCACCCTCTCCCCCGGGACGGCTGCCTGGCCTTGTCCCGCGGTACGCATGAGCGCCGCGCCTCTATCCTCCTATGAAATTGCAACCATCCTACCACGAACTTGCAGGGATGTCAATAGTTATTTGAGGAAAACAGTGGTATTTCTCAAATAAATCTGTTAAAAAACCGAGGGCTCTGTACAGAACCCTCGGTTTCATGATTACGTTTACCAGGTGCGGGAGTCGATGGCCCGGAACTGGGCCACAGTGGGCACATGGGAGTTCAGGCCGCCGTCCACGGTGATGACCTGGCCGCTGACATAGGCGCTCTCGTCGGAGCCGAAATAGACGCAGGCGTGGCCGATGTCTTCCGGGCAGCCGTACCGGTTGACCATGATGTTGCTCAGGAAAATGTCCTTCAACACCTGGGGGATGCGGGGCTCGTTGTCCGGGGTGACGATCAGGCCCGGGCGGACGCAGTTGCAGCGGATATTATCCTTGCCGTACTGGAGGGCCACGGACTTTGTCAGCGCGTCCACGCCCGCCTTGGCGCAGGCGTAGGCGGTGGCGCCCAGGTCGCCGCCGCAGGCGGCCATGGAGCCGATGTTGACGATGGAGCCGCCCTGGGGGTTTTTGCGCATGTGGGGCAGCACGCATTTTGTCACATAGAAGGGGCCCCGAATGTCGCTGATAAAAATATCGTCCCACATCTCCAGGGTGACCTCGTCCACTCTGCCGTCCTTCAGGCCGACATTGGCCGCGTTGTTGACCAGCACGTCAATGCGCCCATAGGTGCTTACCGTGTCCTCCACCAGCTTTTCAATGCTGGAGGGCACCGTGATGTCCATGGCATGGAAGCTGGCCTTGCCCCCCTCCGCCGTGATGGTGTCCACAACGGTCTGGCCCCGCTCCGCCCGGCGTCCGCACACAATGACCTGAGCGCCCTCCGCGGCGTACAGCCGGGCGATGCCCACGCCGATGCCGCCGGTGGAACCGGTAATAATGGCTACCTTGTCCTT
>JAAWNI010000222.1 GCA_022798855.1 Lawsonibacter sp.
GATGGAAGGACTCGTAGTAGGGGGCGATGCCCTCGATGACGGTGATGCTGTCCTCGATGGAGGGCTCCTCCACGATGACGGGCTGGAACCGCCGCTCCAAAGCGGTGTCCTTCTCAATGTGCTTGCGGTACTCGTTGAGGGTGGTGGCCCCGATGACCTGGAGCTCCCCCCGGCTGAGGGCGGGCTTGAGGATGTTGGCGGCGTTCATGGAGCCCTCGGCGTCGCCGGCCCCCACGATGGTGTGGACCTCGTCAATGACCAGGATGATGTTGCCCAGCTTGCGGATCTCCTCGATAAGGCCCTTCATGCGGCTCTCGAACTGCCCCCGGAACTGGGTGCCCGCCACCAGGGCGGTGAGGTCCAGCAAATAGACCTCCTTGTCCAGCAGCTTGTAAGGCACATCCCGCTTGGCGATGCGCTGGGCCAGGCCCTCGGCGATGGCTGTCTTGCCCACGCCGGGCTCGCCGATCAGGCAGGGGTTGTTCTTCTGCCGGCGGTTCAGGATCTGGATTACACGCTCCAGCTCCCGCTCCCGGCCGATGAGCTTATCCAGCTTGCCCTCCTGGGCCCGCTGGGTCAGGGAGATGCAGTAGCTGTCCAAAAACTTCCGCTTGGCGGGCTTGGGCTGCCCCTTCTCGCCACGGCTGGAGGGCGGGGCGGAGCCCTCGCCGGAGCTGGGGGCGGGGGAGGGAGAGGAGCCGCCGCCGAAAAGCTGGTTGAGGAAGGGGAAGGTGGCGGTGCGGCCGTCATCCTCCTCGTCGCCCTCGTCCTTGGAGGGGGACATCATCCCCTCGATCCCCTCCGCGCCGCCGAAGGCGGACATCATCTCAGAGGTAAGGTTGTCCAGGTCCTCGTCGCTGATGCCCATCCGCTTCATCATGTCGTCGATGGGCTTGATGCCCATTTCACGGGCACATTTCAGGCACAGGCCCTCGTTTTTGGAGGAGCCGCCCTCCAGCTTGGTAATGAAGATGACCGCCACATTTTTGCCGCAGCGGCTGCACATGGTAGGCTGCATCGTAAATACGCTCCTTTCGGGAAAAGTCCACGTTTGAGGAGATACTACACCCCAAATATGAACTGGCTATGAACACTGACCCTGAGAAATACAGGGTTTACAGGAAAAATGACAGGGGATTGGTGGTAGCGAAAAATTTCAGCAGGTATGTCCCCTCCAGCGCCGCCGGGGGGATATGGCTGCCCCGGAGCAGCCACACGGCGATGAACACCACCAGCCCCCCCTTGGCCAGGCCCACCGCCCCGCCGGTCCAGTGGTTCAGGCCGTTGAGCACGGGCAGCTTTGCCACCAGGTCCAGGGCGTGGCTGGCGAAGTACCACGCGATGAGGACGGCGAAGAAGGCCAGGGCGAAGACCACCGTCCGGGCGGTCTGCACCGCCACGAAGTGGGCCAGGGACTGGGCGGCGTGGGCAACGATGTCGGCCGCTTTGTCGTCCACCGCCTTTTGGAAGGCCTCCACAAAGCCCTGGAAGAACTTGGAATCCCTCAGCGGCTCCAGCAGCTCCTCCAGGGGGAGCTGGGCCAGCCAGTCGTCCTCCTGCGCGGAAGTGTTTTCCGCCGGGGAGCGTTGGTAGTAGCTGGACACCGTGTCGTGGATGCTGTTGGCGATGGCGGGCTCAATGGCTTTGGCCACCGGCTCGGCCAGGGCGTTGGAGAGGAATGAGGCCCCAATCAGCGCCACAAAGACGGCCAGAAGGGAGCACAAGGTCAGTACAAAGCCTTTGGCGTAGCCCCGCCAAAAAAAGAAAAGCAGGACCAGGGCGATGACGGCGTCGTAAATGAGATAATTCATGGAAACCTCCTGTAGGGGCGGCCTGGGGCCGCCCGTGGCGATAGGCGCACTGGGCACGCCGTAAATCTGTATGGCGCGCCGGGGCCGCCGCGCCATACAGATGGGCTTTACTGCTGGGGGATATACAGCCAGGCCTGCTGGTCGTTGGCCAGAAGGGCGGAGCCGTTGGGCGCCAAATCCATATAGCGGGCGCCCTGGGGATTGTCCAGGGTGGCCTGGACGTCCAGCTCCTGGTCGTAGAGGGTCAGCCGGCTGCCGGACAGCAGGGCGCAGTGGTTTCCGGAAGCGGCGTAGTCCAGCACCTGGCCGGTGAGCTCGATGGATCTGGCCGACTGGTCGGCCCCCCGGATGATGGCGGCCTGGGTCGCCCCTCCGGAGCGGTAGCGCCCGGTGAGCAGCAGGGCAAAGCCGTCCCCGTCCAGGGAGCAGCCCTTCAAGTAGTTGGGGGCGAAGGTGTAGCTCTGGGCTTCGGCCTTCTGGGGGTCGACGATCAGGAGCCGGTCCTCCCCCAGTATCCACAGAAATCCGCCCTCATACTCCAAGTCCAGAACGGTGAGGCTGCCCAGGTCCACCTGGGCGAAGGGCTCCGTCTGGTTCACCCGGAAGAGGAGCAGGCGGCTGAAAAAGCTGCCCTCCTCCTGGCCCATGGTAACCACCGCCACCGACTTGCAGTCGGGGGAGATGGCGGCGTCCACCGCGAAGGTGGAGGACAGGCTGATTTGGATGACCTCTTTCCCCAGGCTGTTGTAGACGGTGACCGCCCCCTTAAAGCCGCTCTGCTGGGCGGTGACCGCCAGCCAGCCGCTGTCGTTGGGCCGGGCGGAGAGCAGGTCGGCGGCGCCGCTGAGGGTCAGGGAAAAAAACTCCTCGCTGTTCCGGAAGGCGAACAGGGATTGGTTCCCCGCGTCGTAGACCACCCCGGTGGTGCGGGAGGCCTCCAGGACCGGGTTCTCCATGGAAAGGACCTCCTCCGCCAGGCGCTCGCCGTTCAGGCCGTAGTAGTGGGCCCCGGCGGTGGACGCGGTGACGATCCCGCCCTCCAGGTAGGCCACGGACAGCTTGCCCCCGCCGGCGTGGGTGAAGGGGGCGGCCTCGCCGGTGGCGCTGGTCTGCATATTGCGGTAGGTCATCCAGCGCTTGAAGGCGTCCAGGTTGAACCGGTCCCGATAGACCACCAGGGCCAGCGCCCCCAGAATCAGCCCCCCGGTGGCCGCCAGGGCGGCGGCGCGGACGAAAATATTGGGTTTTTTGACCCGCTTGGGGGCGGGCGGCGTTTTCTTCTCTTCCATATGTTACTTACAAAATGTCCTCTTCATACCACAATTTTGTCATGTACAGCCCCCCGGGGGGGACGGTCGGCCCGGCCAGCGTCCGGTTGCCAGCCGCCAGAATGGCGGGGATGTCCTCCGGGGCCAGCTTGCCCTCGGCGGCGTAGACAATGGTGCCCACCATGGCCCGGACCATGTTGTATAAA
>JAAWNI010000223.1 GCA_022798855.1 Lawsonibacter sp.
TTGCGGCGTTAAAAAATCTTGAAATCCACAAAGGATTCCTGTGATTTTTTGCCTTGCAGGGCGGCAAAATTCCTCGTCCATCCGGCATTTTCACTTATGTACACAGGTTCTAAGATTTCGCCTTCCACTCCTCTTTCAGCGGCCGGAACCGCTCCGGCACCTCCTCGGGGCAAAGGGAATCGTGGACGGCGCAGGTGCCCGCCGCCTGGGCGGTCCGGTAGTACCACCGCTTGTAGTCCAGCATGAGGAGGGTGTCCTCCAGCTGCTTCTGCTGGTCCAGCACCGACTGGCGCTGTTTTTCGATCAGCTCCAGCCGCTGGCCGATGGTGGCGTCCCCCTGGCGGGACCAGTCGATAAAGGTTTTGATCTCTTTCAGCGGCATGCCCGCCTTTTTCAGACAGCCCAGCACACGCAGCCACTCCATATCCTCATCCTTGAACATACGGATGCCCCCGCTGGACCGCTCCACAAAGGGGAGCAGGCCCTCCTTGTCGTAGTAGCGCAGGGTGGACGGGGCCACATTCAGCTTCTGGGCCATCTCGCCAATGGTATAAAACATAAAACCTCCCCCAAAAGGCTTGACATAAAGTTTACTTTAAGTTGTATAATCTCTTTATACTTACAGCGCTATTATACCGCGCCCCATTTCGTTCGTCAATGGAAAGGATGATTTTATGATTTACAAGCAGTTTCAGGATATGCCGCTGTCCGCCCTGGGCTACGGGTGTATGCGCTTTCCCACGGTGGATGGCGACGCCGCCGCCGTCAACGAGGAGGAGGCCGCCAAGCTCATCGCCCGGGCCATGGAGGGCGGTGTCAACTACTACGACACCGCCTGGGGCTACCACGGCGGAAACTCCGAGGCAGTCATGGGCCGGATTTTGAAGAGCTACCCCCGGGACAGCTTCTATCTGGCCGACAAATTCCCCGGCTACGACCTGTCCAACATGGACAAGGTGGAGGAGATCTTCGACAAGCAGCTGGAGAAATGCCAGGTGGAGTACTTCGACTTCTACCTCTTCCACAACGTCTGCGAGATGAACATCGCCGCCTACTTAGACCCCAAATACCACATCTACGACTCCCTCGTGGCCCGGAAGAAGGCGGGGCAGATCAAGCACCTGGGCTTCTCCGCCCACGGCAATCTGGACACCATGCGGCGCTTTCTGGAGGCCTACGGCAAGGATATGGAGTTCTGCCAGATCCAGCTCAACTGGCTGGACTGGGAGTTCCAGGACGCCCGGGCCAAGGTGGAGCTGCTGGACAGCTGGGGCATCCCCGTGTGGGTGATGGAGCCCCTCCGGGGCGGCAAGCTGGCCAAGCTGTCTGAGGAGGATGCCGCCAAGCTTCGGGAGCTGCGGCCCGGCGAGGGCGTGCCCGCCTGGGCCTTCCGATTCATCCAGTCCCTCCCCTCTGTAGGGGTCACCCTGTCCGGCATGTCCACCATGGACCAGGTGGAGGACAACCTGCGCACATTCTCTGAGGAAAAGCCCCTGTCCAGCCAGGAGGCGGAAGCCCTTCTGTCCATCGCCCGGGAGATGACCCGGCGGACCTCCATCCCCTGCACCGCCTGCCGGTACTGCACCCCCCACTGCCCCCAGGGGCTGGACATCCCCAACCTGCTGGAGCTGTACAACGAGTACTCCTTCACCGGAGGCGGCTTCATCGCCCCCATGCGGGTGGGCCAGCTCCCCGCCGAGAAAAAGCCCAGCGCCTGCGTGGGCTGCCGCAGCTGCGAGGCGGTCTGCCCCCAGCAGATCAAGATTTCCGAAGCCCTGGCCGATTTCTCCTCCAAGCTGGGACTTCGCGAAACGGTATAACTGCCAAAGCTGGAACCCCGCTTTGTTCCGTTTCCGATTGGAGCCAAAAATCAAAATGGAGTTTTATTGGACACGCCCAACGGAGAAAGATCTTGACATTTTTCATACGAGCCTTGGAATAAATCAACCGCCCTGTGCCGAAAATGGCACAGGGCGGTTTTGCGAGGTGGTCCGGAAAGCGGCCCGATTTACAGACGCTTCCTGATCAGGTGCTTTCCATAAAGTTTTTCAGCATTTGCGCCGCCTGGGCACGGGTCGCGGTTCCTCCGGGGGCGAGCTGGCCATTGGCATAACCGCTCATGATGCCCTTCTCCACAGCCCAGCTCAGCGCCTCCAGGGCGTAGCCGCTGGCCTGGTCAGAATCCGTAAAGCCGAGGGCCTGATTGCCCGCCTTGGGGCTTCCCGCGTACTTCCAGAGCATGACTACAAACTGCTCCCGCGTAATGCTGTCGTTGGGGCCAAATTGGCCGTTTCCATAGCCGCTCGCGATGCCGTTCTCCGTGGCCCAGACGACGCCGTCCGTGTACCAGGTTTCGCCGCTGACGTCGCTGAACGTACATGCCGCGTCCTGGTCCGGGCTGCCCTCCAGGCTGTAGAGCACGGTGGCCAGCATGCCCCGGCTGATGGCCTGGTCCGGGCTGAAGGTCGTCTCGCTGGTGCCGCTGAACAGCTCGTGGGCGCTGGCGAAGGCCACGGCGTCGGCGGCCCAGTTGGTGGGCGGGACATCGGCAAAGTCCTTGCTGTTGTCCACGATCTCCACTGTGCCGGAGCCGTTCAGCGGGATGTTCACCTTGCCGTCCTCCACGACGCTCTTCCGGAGCGTCTCACGGGTGCCGTCCTCATGGACCAGCACAGCCACGGTGCCGGGGCCGGCGTCCGCCGCCGGGACGGCGAGGGTCACGCCGCCGGGAACCTCCTCCACCTTCCTGCCGTTCGCGGTCAGGGTCAGGGCAACGCCCCGCTCCGTCTGCTCGGCCACCACGTTGACGGCGCCGCCCGCGCTGCCCAGTGTATCCAGCGCCCCATTGGGGACGGTCACGTCGGCGATGGGGGTGGAGACGGTGAGGGCCGCGCTGGTTTCCTTTCCGATCTGGCTCACCGTGGAAGCCGGGATGGAGACTTGAGATTTGGTCACATCGCCGGTGATCTCCGGCTTGATGACGATGCTCTGGCTCTTGTTCGCCGCCGCTTCCTTCACCTGGCCGCGCATGTCCGCGGCATTGACAACGGTGCTTGCCGTGCCGTTCTGGATGGTGGTCTGGCCGTTCGTGCCCGTGGAGGGGGTGCTGTCCGTTCCAGAGGACGGGGCGTCGCTCGTCCCTGAGCCGCCGCCGCTGGGGGTGGAGCTGGTGATGGTTACATCAATCTGGAACTCCACCACGTTGTAGTTCGCTGTGTCGTTGGGCGTAAAGACCACCCATTGC
>JAAWNI010000224.1 GCA_022798855.1 Lawsonibacter sp.
GATCATCTTTTTCGGCGGCGCCCTGGAGGAGCGGATGAACGGCTCCTGCGCCGGGGGCACCGGGGCCTTCATCGACCAGATGGCCACCCTGATGAACGTGTCCGTCAGCGAATTGGACGAACTGTCCCTGAAGCACGAGAAGATATACCCCATCGCCTCCCGGTGCGGGGTATTCGCCAAGAGCGACATCCAGCCCATCCTGAACCAGGGGGGCCGGAAGGAGGACGTGGCCGCTTCCATCTTCCAGGCGGTGGTGGACCAGACGGTGGCCGGCCTGACCCAGGGCCGGGAGCTGAAAGGGAAAATCGTCTTTCTGGGCGGGCCGCTCCACTTCCTTATGGGCCTGCGCCAGCGGTTTGTGGAGACGTTGAAGCTGGACGGCGAACACGCCGTTTTCCCGGAAGACGGCGACTGCTTCGCCGCCATGGGGGCCGCGCTGTGCGCCACCGACTACGCCCCCGCCCCCTTCGAGGCGGTGATGAAAAAGCTGGAGGACAGCGCCGGGACCGCCACCCTGGTGGACACCATGCCGCCCCTCTTCACCAGCCAGGCGGAGTACAACGCCTTCCTGGAGCGGCACAATACCTCCGCGGCCCCCAGCCACGCCATCGACGCCTACAATGGGGACGCCTATCTGGGCATCGACGCCGGCTCCACCACCACCAAGATGGTGCTCATTGCTCCGGACGGCGGCCTGCTCTATCAATACTACCACTCCAACCAGGGCAACCCAGTGGCCATCGTGCTGGAGCAGCTCCAGGAGATTTACCGCCAGTGCGGGGGCCGGATTGTGATAAAGGGCGCGGCAGTCACCGGCTACGGCGAGGACCTGATCAAAAACGCCTTCTCCTGCGATCTGGGGCTGGTGGAGACTATGGCCCACTACAAGGCCGCCGCCTACTTCCAGCCCGATGTGGATTTCATCATCGACATCGGCGGGCAGGATATGAAGTGTTTCAAGATACGCAACGGGGCGGTGGACTCCATCATGCTCAACGAAGCCTGCTCCTCGGGCTGCGGGTCCTTCATCGAGACTTTCGCCAAGGCCCTGGGGTACAGCATTGAGGACTTCGCCAAGCTGGGCCTGTTCACCCAAAAGCCGGTGAACCTGGGGTCCCGGTGCACCGTGTTCATGAACTCCAGCGTGAAGCAGGCCCAGAAGGACGGGGCCTGCGTGGAAGACATCTCCGCCGGGCTGTCCATCTCCATTGTGAAAAACGCCATCTATAAGGTGATCCGGGCCGCTTCCGCCGACGATCTGGGGAAGCACATCGTGGTCCAGGGGGGCACCTTCTACAACGACGCGGTGCTCCGGGCCTTCGAGCAGGAGATCGGCCGGGAGGTTACCCGCCCGGAGATTGCCGGCAGCATGGGGGCCTTCGGGGCCGCCCTGGCCGCCCGGGACCTGGGGCTGGAGCGGTCCGCCCTGCTGTCCCGCCAGGCCCTGGAGCACTTCACCCACACCGCCAAGCCCGCCACCTGCGGGCTGTGCACCAACCACTGCTCCCTGACGGTGAACTCCTTCGACGGCGGGCGGCGGTTCGTCTCGGGCAACCGGTGCTCCCGCCCCCTGGGGGAGGAGCCCAGCCGCCTGCCCGACCTGATGCGGTACAAATACGCCAAGCTCCGGGCCCTCCAGGGCATGGGGGGAGGCGACGGCTCCCGGGGGAAAATCGGCATCCCCTTCGGGCTGAACATGTATGAGAACCTGCCCTTCTGGTTCGAGCTTTTCACCAAGCTCAATTTCGAGGTGGTCCTCTCCCCCGAGTCCTCCCGGAAGCTCTACCTCAAGGGCCAGCGCACCATCCCCTCCGACACGGTGTGCTACCCCGCCAAGCTCCTCCACGGCCACGTGGAAGCCCTGGCGGAGGCGGGGGTGGACGCCATCTTCTACCCCTGCATGCCCTACAATTTCGACGAGGGGGCGGGGGACAACAACTACAACTGCCCTGTGGTGGCCTACTACCCGGAGCTGCTGGCGGCCAACGTCCCTGAGCTGAAGCACACCCGCTACCTCTACCCCTACTTCGGGCTCCACCGCCCCAAGGACATGGAGCGCAAGGCGGGGGAGTGGTTCTTCAATGAGTTCCAGATACCCCGGCGGGAGACGGCGGCGGCGGTGAAAGCCGCTTACATCGCCTACAGCGCCTATAAAAACGACCTGCGGAACACTGGCCGGACCTACATCGACAGCGCCCGGGCCGAGGGCCGCCCCATCCTTGTGGTCTGCGGCCGGCCCTACCACATGGACCCGGAGATCAACCACGGCATCAACGACCTGATCACCTCCTACGGCTTCGTCCTGGTTACCGAGGACGCGGTGGCCTATTTAGAGGACAAGGCCCCCCGGCACGTGCTGAACCAGTGGACCTACCACGCCCGGATGTACAACGCCGCCCGGTACGTGTGCGCCCAGCCGGACATGGAGGCCATCCAGCTGGTGAGCTTCGGCTGCGGCATCGACGCCATCACCGGCGACGAAATGCGCTCCATCCTGGAGGGGGGCGGCAAGCTGTACACCCAGCTGAAAATCGACGACATCAGCAACCTGGGGGCGGTGAAGATCCGCATCCGCTCCCTGATGGCGGCTATTGAGGCACGGAAGGAATCGTAACCGCATGTAGGGGCGGCCTGTGGCCGCCCGCTATACCCGCGAGCGCTCCATAAGACGCGGGCGGCCACAGGCCGCCCCTACCCAATCGCCGTGCGCCCACAATGCGTAGGGCGCGACGACCCGGCGCGCCGCCATCCCAATACCGCGTCCCCCAAAGGACGAAAGGCGCCGTAAACGCACGTAGGGGCGGATATTATCCGCCCGCAAAACAGGCCATTCCACAAAAAGACGGGCGGATGATATCCGCCCCTACAGAATTACCGCCCACGATACGTAGGGGCGCACAATGTGCGCCCGCTATTCCCAAAACGCTCCGTTAGACGCGGGCGGCCACAGGCCGCCCCTACCCAATCGCCGCACATCTACAACGCGTAGGGCGCGGCGACCCCTGCGCGCCGCTTCCCCTGGCACCGCATTCCTCTAAAAAGAACGGCGGGCCGAGTCGTCCCGCCCTACAAACCATCTATCCAACCGCCACACCGGAAAGGAGTTCCCACCATGGCAAAACTGGTCTATGACAATACCGGACGCCTGCTGTTCACCAGGGAGATGAAGGAGGAGTACACCCTCCTCATGCCCCAGATGCTGCCCGTCCACTTCGGCATGATGAAGAAGCTGCTG
>JAAWNI010000225.1 GCA_022798855.1 Lawsonibacter sp.
GACCGCCATGGGTGACACCTCCTTCGGCTGTGCCGGTCAGGGCACATCTACTACTCACTCAGCTTCCTTATCCAACAGCTGCGCAAGGGCCGCCAGTCTAGAATCGACGTCAGGTCCGCACCCACAGGGGCCGAGGTTCAGGTCGGCTCCGCACTTGGCGCACAGCCCTTTGCAGTCGTCTGAGCAAAGGTTTTTGGTATCCATCGCGAGGATAAAGGCGGTGGCAGCGGCTTCGTCCAGGTCCAGCTCGGCGCCCTCCAGCAGGAGGATGTCGTCGTTTTCCTCGTCCTCCAGCTCCTGGGCCACCAGGCTGTCCAGCACGACCAGCTTTTCCAGGGAAAAGGGCTTTCCACAGCGGTCGCAGGCCAGCTCTAAAACAGAGCGCGCCGTCCCCTCCAGCACCAGGGCGCCGGCGTGGTTGGTCACGCTGCCCTGGATATCGACGGGGCGGACAATCGGCTTGCTGCCATAGAAGTCCTGGCCGGACAGATCCAGCTGGAAGCGGAACGTCTTTCGCGCGTCCGGCACGTGGATGATATCTCGCAAATCCAGGCGCATGGCGTTCCTCCCCGGGGGAGCGGCCCCCATACTCGCAGAATGGTACGCAGGATATTATAAAGAATTTCGCCCCAAATGTCAAATACTTTTCTCAAATTTCTCCACGAAATTTATTGACACCGGGGGCGGAATATGGTGAAATGTCCATGTAGTGATTTTGCGGCGGGCCGAGTCGTCCCGCCCTACAGACAAAGCGGCGCACGGCAGGGCGCGGCGCGGCGGAAGGCATTGGGGGGCGGCATCCATGAAAGAATTTACCATCGGAAAAAACGACGCCGGGCAGCGGCTGGACCGCTGGCTGGCCAAAACCCTGCCCCTTCTTCCCGCGCCCCTGGCGCAGAAGTACATCCGCCTGAAGCGGGTGAAGGTGAACGGGAAAGGCTCCAAGCGGGACGTCCGCCTCTGCCTGGGGGACCAGCTCCAGCTATACATCAACGACGAGTTTTTCGACCGCCCCGCCCCGGAAAACGCCTTCCTGTCCCTCTACCAGCCCAAGTTGAATATCCTCTATGAGGATGAGCACATCCTTCTGGTGGACAAGCGCCCTGGATTGGTGGTCCACCCCGATGAGAACGAGCGGGTGAACACCCTCCTCACCCACATCCAGGCCTACCTCTACCAGAAAAAGGAGTGGTCCCCCTACTGGGAGAACTCCTTCGCCCCCGCCCTGTGCAACCGCATCGACCGGAACACCGGGGGCATCGTCATCGCCGCCAAGACCGCCGAGGGCCTGCGGGTGATGAACCAGAAGATCAAGGGCCGGGAGCTGGCCAAGCTGTACCTGTGCGTCATCCAGGGGAGGATGTCCCCGCCCCAGGGGCGGCTGGAGGGCTACATTTTTAAGGATGAGGTTAAAAAACAGGTCTACGTCCGGAAAAGACCGGAGCCGGGGGCTAAGACAGCCGTTACCGGCTACCGGACCCTGGCGTCCCGGGACGGCCTTTCCCTGGTGGAGTGCGACCTGATCACCGGCCGGACCCATCAGATACGGGCCCAATTCGCCGCCGCCGGCCACCCCCTCCTGGGGGACGGCAAGTACGGCAGCGAGCGGGAGAACCGGAGGTATGGCCGCCACGGACAGGCCCTGTACTCCTATCGGCTGACCTTTCAGTTCACCACCCCTGCCGGGCCTTTGGAGGACCTGAACGGCCGGACCTTCCAGGTGGAGGACGTGGACTTTGTGAAGGAATTTTTTCCAGACCTTGTCATATAACCTGAAATATGGTAGGATAGAGACAGAAATTTACAGAGGGAGGCTATTTGCCAATGAAACAGGATATGATCGTCGTACTGGACCTGGGCAGCGAGGAGAACCCCAAGATCGCCCGTGAGATCCGCGCCCTGGGGGTCTATTCGGAGATACACCCCCACGATATCACCTTGACGGAGCTGAAAGCTCTGCCCAACGTGAAGGGCGTCATCCTCAACGGCGGCCCCAACCGGGTGGTGGACGGAACTGCCATCGACGTGGCCCAGGAGATTTACGACTGCGACATCCCAGCCCTGCTGGTGGACCACCGCGGGGACGACCCCTGGCCCGCCGACGACGGGGCGCGCAAGACCGCCCTGGAGAACTTCGTCTTTACCATCTGCGGCGCCGATGCCAACTGGAATATGGACAACTTCATCGCCGACCAGGTGGAGCTCATCCGCCGCCAGGTGGGAGATAAGAAGGTGCTGCTGGCCCTGTCCGGCGGCGTGGACTCCTCCGTGGTGGCCGCCCTGCTCATCAGAGCCATCGGCAAACAGCTTACCTGCGTCCACGTCAACCATGGCCTGCTGCGCAAAGGGGAGCCGGAGCAGGTGGTGCAGGTCTTCCGGGACGAGATGGACGCCAACCTGGTCTATGTGGACGCCGTGGACCGCTTCCTGGACAAGCTGGCCGGCGTGGCCGACCCGGAGAAGAAGCGGAAGATCATCGGCGCGGAGTTCATCCGGGTGTTTGAGGAGGAGGCCCGCAAGCTGGACGGCATCAAATTCCTGGGCCAGGGCACCATCTACCCCGACATCATTGAGAGCGGCACGAAGACCGTCAAGGCGGTGAAGAGCCACCACAATGTGGGCGGCCTGCCCGAGGATCTGGACTTTGAGCTGGTGGAGCCCCTGAAAATGCTCTTTAAGGACGAGGTCCGGGCCTGCGGCAAGGCCCTAGGCCTGCCCGACTCCATGGTCTACCGCCAGCCCTTCCCCGGCCCCGGCCTGGGCGTACGCTGCCTGGGCGCCATCACCCGGGACCGGCTGGAGGCCGTCCGGGAATCCGACGCCATCCTTCGGGAGGAGTTCGCCAGGAACGGCCTGGAGGGCAAAGTGTGGCAGTATTTTACCGCTATCCCCGACCTGCGGTCGGTGGGCGTCCGGGATAACCAGCGCGCCGAGGAGTGGTGCGTCATCATCCGGGCCGTCAACACCGTGGATGCCATGACCGCCACCGTGGAAAACGTCCCCTTCGACCTCCTCCAGCATATCACCGCCCGCATTACCAGCGAGGTCAAGGGGGTCAACCGGGTGCTGTTTGACCTCACGCCAAAGCCCACAGGGACGATTGAGTTCGAATAGGTGGTAGTCGTTCTTTTCATTCTTCAATATCTGCTTGCAGAAATATTCAAATGTTTGCTGCTTGTGTTCGTCCTGTGAATGGGGCTTCATGTTTCCACC
>JAAWNI010000226.1 GCA_022798855.1 Lawsonibacter sp.
GCCCCGGAGGACACCAGGATCATCTCGTGCCCTGCGTTCTTCAGGTCGGACAGCACCTTCACCAGCTCCTCCACGTGGCGGATGTTCAGCCGCCCGGTGGCGTGGGCCAGGGTGGAGGTGCCTACTTTTACTACGATACGCATAGCTATATTCTCCTTTAATATTACTATTTCGCAAAGCAAGGGTCCTGATTTCCAGCTTGCCAGAGAACCTTGTCCTCTGCAAGAGGAAGGGCACTTGTTAAAGGAATCCCCCCGCCACTTCGTGGCCCTCCCCCCTTTAGCAAGGGGGCTTTGGGCGGTTCTCTTTCACCTCAAAATATTACGATCTCCAGTTTGCCAGAGGATAGTCCTTCCGGCGGCGGCAATATGCCTCCAGCAGGCCATGCTCCTCTTGCACCGGGTCGGGGCACACAGCCCACAACACCAAAAGATCCTGGCAGTCAGATGTCTGCCAGACCGCCCGGCCACCCAGATGGTTTCCAATTTCCCCCCATCCGTGCCGGATGTACTGCCTCAGCCGCTGCCGCAGTCCCTTTTTTCCGCTGGCCTTGCCAATATACAGTAGACAAGGGCGGCCCTGGCGTGCATATTTCTGTTCCAGCGCCTCTGCTGGATAGGGAGTAGATTGCCCAGGGTCCTTTGCGGGGGTCCAAAAACGATTTTCAAAGGTTATCTTTTTTCCCGGAGGGACACAGATAAAATAGACACCTTGTTCTTCCGGCACCTGGGCACAGCCAGAGCGGTACAGTTCCGCCGTTGTTGGCCAGCGGCCTGCCTCCGGCGGAAAAAGGCTTGCGTAATCTACGGTCATTTTAACTTCACCGTTTTCTCATAGGCGGCGATGACGGCTTCCATGGCGGCGGACCGGAAGCCGCCTTTCTCCAAGGCCCGGACCCCCTGGATGGTGGTGCCGCCGGGGGAACAGACGGCGTCCTTCAAAGCGCCGGGGTGCTTTCCGCTCTCCAGCACCATCCGGGCGGAGCCGGCCAGCATCTGGGCGGCGTAGGCGGCGGCCTTGTCCCGGGGCAGGCCGCAGGCGACCCCGCCGTCGGCCAGGGCCTCGATAAACAGGTAGGCGAAGGCGGGGCCGCAGCCGGAAACGGCGCTGGCCGCGTCGATGAGCTCCTCGGGGGTGGGGTCCACCAGGCCGGCGGGGGCGATCAGGGCGGCGAAGCTGTCCAGCTCCTCCTCTGTCGCCCCCTGGCCGCAGTACTGCACCACCCCGGCCCCAATGGCGGCGGGGGTGTTGGGCATTATGCGGATGACGGGGCAGTCCACTCCGGCCATGTCCTGGATGCGGCCGCAGCTCAGCCCGGCGGCCATGGTCACCAGGAGGAACCGGCCGGTCCGCTCCTTCAGGACTGGGGCGATCCCCTCCAGCACGCCGGCCATCATCTGGGGCTTGACACCCAGGAAGATGAGCTGTGCGGAGCGGGCGATTTCCTCGTTGGTGGACAGCGCCCCGCCGGGCAGCTCCTCCGCCAGAGCCGCCGCCTTGGCGGGGGTGCGGTTGGACAGGAGGATGGTTTCCGCCAGCCCGCTTTTTGCCGCCGCCTTGGCGATGGCGGAGCCCATATTGCCTGTGCCGATAAAACCGATGGTCTGATACATGGTGGTGTTCCTCCTTGTGTGGAGATAGTTTCATTTGTATTATAGCATATGCGTCAAGGGGTATCTCTGTAGGGGCGGCCTGTGGCCGCCCGTGTGGTTCACTGGACAAAAGGGCGGGCGGCCACAGGCCGCCCCTACAAAATACCCTCTCTTATTCATCAAATCTTAAGAAAACCTTAATTGTATTTCCGCCGGCTCTGTTATATACTAACCGTACTAATACAGTTAGTACAGTATCCGGAAAGGAGGAGCTGTCATGTTAAATTTAGACTACCGGGACGCCCGCCCCATCTACGAGCAGGTAAAGGACGGCCTGCGGCGGCTGATGGTTACGGGAGTGATTCAAGAGGGGGAGAAGCTGCCCTCGGTGCGCACCATGGCCGGGTCGCTGGCTATCAACCCCAACACCATCCAGCGGGCCTACGAGGCCCTGGAGGCGGAGGGCTATGTCTACTCGGTGCCAGGGAAGGGCTCCTTCGCCGCCCCCAACACGGGGGTGGACGAGGGGCGGAAGAACGAACTGCTCCAGACCTTCGACCAGACGGCGGGGGAGCTGCTGTTCCTGGGGGTAAGCGGCGGGGAGCTTTGGGCCCGCATAAGGGCATTGGAAGGGGGAGAGGCGAATGATTAAGGTAATCAACGTGGTAAAGACCTTCGACGGCTTCCGGGCCTTGGACGGCCTGACCATGACGGCGGAGAAGGGCTCCATATACGGGCTGGTGGGCCCCAACGGTGCGGGCAAGTCCACCATCCTGCGGCACATCATGGGCATATACCGCCCGGACTCCGGCTCGGTGCTGGTGGACGGCGACCAGGTCTATGAGAACCCGGCGGTGAAGTCAAAGATTGCCGCCATTCCCGACGACCTGTACTATTTCAACTCCGCCTCCACCAGGGACATGATGCGCTTCTACCGGGGGATGTACCCCAACTTCGACGTAAAGCGGTACCAGGCCCTGGCGGAAGCCTTCCCGGAGGTGGACGAGCGCCTGCCCATCCGGCGGCTGTCCAAGGGGATGCAGAAGCAGAGCGCCTTCCGGCTGGCCCTGTGCTGCAATCCGGAGGTGCTGGTGCTGGACGAGCCGGTGGACGGCCTGGACCCGGTGATGCGGCGGCAGGTGTGGACCCTCCTCATGGGGGATGTGGCCCAGCGGGGGACCACGGTGCTGGTAAGCTCCCACAACCTGCGGGAGCTGGAGGACGTGTGCGACCACGTGGGCATCCTCAGCCACGGGAAGGTGCTGCTGGAGCGGTCCCTCACCGATTTGCAGGACAACGTGGTCAAGCTTCAAATCGCCTTTGCCGACGGAAAGCTGCCCGAGCTGCCCAAGGATTTGAACGTGCTCCACACCTCCCAGATCGGGCGGGTGTTCACCCTCATCGTCCGGGGCAGCCCGGCGGAGATCAAGACCCGCATGGCGGGCTTCGCCCCCATTCTGATGGAGGCCCTGCCCCTGACCCTGGAGGAAATCTTTATCTATGAACTGGGAGGTGAGGACTATGCGGTCCGCGACATCGTACTTTAACGGCACCCTCTA
>JAAWNI010000227.1 GCA_022798855.1 Lawsonibacter sp.
CTTTCTGCGTAATGTGATAGCTCAAATAATATTTTTTTGTGGGTGTAGGCTCCGAAAAGCCTTGATATTACAGTGTTCCTATTAAAACTCATTCATATCCATGGGTTTACTGTGACGATTCAAGTCAAGGTCAAGGCAAGCGGAAACCGCCACCCGGCACGGTGACGGTTTCTTAGTATAAACCCATATTCTGTGTTGGCCAAACCGCCGAAGCTCAGCGGCTCCCCTACACACCTGCGATTATACCATAGCGCTCCCCCGCATGTCAAGGGTGTGGGCGGCCCCGTCTCTCATTTCGAGGGACGGGGCCGTTTTTGCTCAGCTCCAGCCTTTGGATTTCTTTAGCGCTTCCAGTTCCTCAGCAATCTCCTCCTCGCTCAAGCCCATGTTGCGGCGCAGCTGGTCCTCCACCATGCCCAGCTCCTCCTCCGGGGTTATGATGCCGGAACTGTTGCTGACCCCGTAGTAACCGATAACATTGTCACGGTCCACATCGTAAACTGGGATCAAAATGATATCGGGCTGTGTTTCCAGCCACTCCATATAGGCCATTGCGTCGCTGGGGTTGTTGACCTCGCCGGGATAGCCGGCAAGGCGCCTGTCCCGGCCCACGATATAGCCCTTCGCCCCATTTGTCGCAACTGCCGAAATCAGGTCGGGTTCACAGCCCACAACCTGGCTGTCGAAGGCGGTCCCATATGTCTCCCCCTTGCTGTTCACGGGATAGCGGCCGTCGGGCAGGCGCTGGCGGACGGCCCGCTCCATATAGGTAATCTGCACGATGTAGCTGCCGCTGCCCACCCAGCCGGGCGTATAGTCGCCGGGATAAAGGCCGTGGACCGCCTCCAGGTATTTTCCCAGCTCATGGGCGTCCTCAAAGCTGTCCACGGTAAATTCCGTCCACTGGGGAATCTCCCCGTCAGGCACGCCCCAGCGGTTCTCGGGAGCGTCCTGAGCGGGCGGTTGGAGGGGGTCCATCCTCCCGGCGGCGGTGTCCCCCGCCGGTTGGAGGGGGTTCACCCGCCCGGAGGCGGTGTCCCCCGCCGGGGCGATGTCATAATTCCAGGGCTCGGAGGAGATCGTGCCGGCAGCCGGTGTTTTCTCCTCCTCCGCCGGGGCGGAGGATGCCGGCTTCCGCCCGGGGGCGCGGTCCGATTTCAGCGGCGGGACGCCCTGGAACGCCCGGGGCAGGCCGTCCACGCCATCCGGAGCCTTTGCGGTGGCGAACACGGTGGTGACGCCGGCCACCAGCAGGAGGGCGGTCAAGACCGCCGCCAGGGATTTCTTTTTCATCTTCATAATGGCTCGAATCCTTTCTTCCATGTGGTTTTTGGTGGCATAGGTGGTGCATAGCGGGAAGAATCCTCCCTCCGCCGCCGAGAGGAGCGCATAGGCGTAGCCTTTCCGGCTGTCCAGGCCCAAAATCCGGACCACCATCTCGTCGCAGGCCAGCTCCAGGTCCCGGTTGGCGCACAGGTACATGGCCCACACCAGGGGGTTGCACCAGTGAAGGCACAGGGCGGCGGCCAGCAGCAGCTTCCAGAGCAGGTCCCCCCGGCGGATGTGGACATACTCGTGGGTGAGGACATAGGCCAGCTGGTCCTCGTTGTCCCAATCGGTGTTTTGGGGCAGCAGAATGACGGGGCGCGCCAGGCCGTAGGCCAGGGGGGCGCTGACGGCGGCGCTGGTTTTGATGCGCACCGGCAGCGGGGTGGGGTGCTCCATCTGCCAGCGGCGGAGGAACTCCACCTCCACCGGGCGGGCGTCCCGGAACCGGCGCAGGCTCCGGAAATAGGCGGTCCCGAAGAAGAGGGCGCACAGGGCCGCGCCCGCCAGATAGAGGGCAGCGGCGGGGGAGGCGGGCTCCTTCTCAGGCAGGGTGGGCAGGGGCGCCGCCGGACTTTGATGCTCCTCCCTGGGGGGTTCTGGGGCCGAATTCTCAGGGAACACTATGGAGGGGATATCCGCCCCTGCGGGCGGGTTGGGGGGTGCGGGGAGGCGGACGGCCTCCGCCACCCAGGCCGCGCCGTTGTACACGCTGACGGGGGAGGGGATGGCAAAGGGGACCATCAGGCGGCACAGGGCCGCCGCCCACAGCAGCAGGAAGGTCCACTTGGGCACCCGGTACAGCAGCGCCCGCCGCAGCGCCAGAATGACGGCGATGAGGACGCCGCCGCCCAGGCTCATCTCTAAAATGGTCATGCGGGCCACCTCACTCCAATTCGTCGATCAGTGTCCGGAGACGCCGGACCTCCTCCGGGGGCAGCTGCTTGCCGCTGAGGAGGGAAGCAAACAGCAGGCTGGCGGAGCCGTCAAAGACCTTGTCCACCAGCTCGGCAGCGGCGGCGGCCTGGACCTCCTCCCGGCGGACCAGGGGGAAGCACTGGAAATTGGGCTCCCGGCGCTGGATGGCCCCCTTTTCGACGCACTTTTTGATAACGGTATAGGTGGTGTTTTTGTTCCAGCCCACCGCCTCCCCCAGCTGGGCGGCGATCTCCTTGGCTGTGAGGGACGTGCCCGCCGCCCACAGCACCTCCATCACTTTACGCTCAGAATCAAACAGTTTCGGTTCCATACGCACACCTCCTTGTTCAGACTATCGCGATAGTTTAAGTTTATACTATCACAGTAGTCCAGTCCTGTCAAGACTATTTTGATAGTCTGAAAAATATTTTTGCAGGCAGCAGGAAAGACACCCAGGCCGAAGCGGAGGACCGCTTTTTAGAGAAACTGTAACCCAAGGCGCGCCAGGTTGGCGCGCCTTGGGTCTTTTTCGCTAAAATTTTGGAAATCAGAAAATGGCTCTTGACTTTATTGCTTTTTTGCGTTACACTTCAACGGTACAAAGCGCCAAAGCAACGGCGCAGGAGAGGATGGTTCCATTATGGCGATCAAATTGATTATGCTGCTGGTGTTCTTCGGAGTTATGGTATGCATCGGCCTGTACTGCCGGAAAAACGCCACCGACGTCAACGGTTTTGTGCTGGGCGGACGGTCCGTGGGCCCCTGGCTCACCGCCTTCGCTTACGGCACCTCCTATTTCTCCGCCGTGGTCTTTGTGGGCTACGCCGGCCAGTTCGGCTGGAAATACGGCATCGCCGCCACCTGGGCGGGCATCGGCAAC
>JAAWNI010000228.1 GCA_022798855.1 Lawsonibacter sp.
TAGCAGGCTCCAAAATTGCTGACAAAGGCGCTCCGTAGGGCGCGACGACCCGGCGCGCCGTTTGCGGCAGGACGGCGGGCCGAGGTCGTCCCGCCCTACGCACGGCCCCTGGAGCGCGTTGTAGGGGCGGCCTGTGGCCGCCCGCGTCCCATCGGGCCTGTCCTTTTATGACGGGCGCACAATGTGCGCCCCTACAACGCACCCAAGGACACCGGGTGTAGGGGCGGACATTGTCCGCCCGCCAAAATCCACGCAGACCCCACGGGCGGCCGCAGGCCGCCCCTACGAGGGGTGCGCATGAGGAAACGGGCGTTATCTGCGCTCCCTTATGTCGGAGCGGCCCACCAGGTAATCCAAGCTGACGTCAAAGAAATCAGCAATGGCAATCAGGCCAGGGAACTCCGGATATCTGGTTGCGTACTCATAGCATTGGTAGGAGTTTACTGCCAATCCAAACTGTTCCGCCATCTCCCGCTGTTTCAACCCACGCTCCATGCGCAGTTCTCTAAGGCGCTCACAAAATTTTGCCATAATATCCTCCAAAGGCTTGACATATGCTTTAAGCAGGTGTATAATAGCACATGCTTAAAGCATATACAAGGAGTGATGAACATGCAAGACATTCTTTCTAATTTGTGGTGCAGCGACAACATACACCAGGCGGCGTACCAGCTCCGGGAGGCTCTGCCCGGGTTTGCGGAGGCCCAGCGGGATTATGATGCGCTGGCCGAGCAAATCCAGGCCGCGGCGGGCTATGACCTGTACGACCGGTATTTCTCCCAGCTCATGCGGTACAGCGCCTATGAGCTCCGGGCCTATTACGCCTTGGGTTTGGGCCTGCGAAAGGAGCTGGCCCAAGTTTTAGGCCTGTAGGGCGCGACGGCCCCGGCGCGCCGCCCCCAAGGAAGTTACGCATTAACGTTCGGCGGGCCGAGGTCGTCCCGCCCTACGCACGGCCCCTGGAGCGCGTTGTAGGGGCGGCCTGTGGCCGCCCGCATTCCATCGGCCCTGTCTCTTCACAGCGGGCGGATGATATCCGCCCCTACACGGTTCCCCGCAAATCCGCCGCAAACCTGACCATCAGGCTCACTCCCCAAAATAATAGCCCATGCCCCGCTTGGTCTTGATGAACACAGGGGCGGCGGGGTCATCCTCCAGCTTTTCCCGCAGGCGGCGGATGGCCACATCCACGGCCCGCACGTCGCCCACATAGCCCTCATAGTTCCAGACGTGCTCCATCAGGGCCTCCCGGGAGAATATCTTCCCCGGCCGGGCGGCCAGGAAGCGGATCAGGTCATACTCCCGCTGGGTCAGGTCCAGGGGCACGCCGTCCTTATATATAGTAGCCCGCTCCTCGTCCGCCTGCACCCGCTGGCCCAGGGCTGTCCCGGGGGAGGGCTCCGGGGCCGGGGCCGGCGCGGCCATAGACACCCGGCGGATGTTGGCCTTCACCCTGGCCATCAGCTCCCGGTTTTTAAAGGGCTTGGTGATATAGTCGTCCGCCCCCAGCTCCAGGCCCCGGACCTTGTCGTCCTCCTCCTCCCGGGCGGTGAGCATGACGATGGGCACGGCAGACCCGGCCTGGCGGATCTTTTGACACACGTTAAAGCCGCTCATCCCAGGCAGCATCAGGTCCAGCAGCACCAGATCCGGGTTCTGCTCCAGGGCCAGCTGCAAGCCGGTGGGGCCGTCCAGGGCTTCCAGGGTATCGTAGCCCTCCTTGGTCAGGTTGAAGGACAGAATATCCACAATACTCTGCTCGTCCTCTACGATCAGGACCTTTTTTCCCATTGATTGACCTCCTGTTCTCTCACAGGCCCAACAGGACCTTTGCTTTCAAAGTGGCGGACACCGTCTTGCCGTCGGTGATAACGCCGTCCATCACCTGCCTGACCAGCTGGTCAAAGGGCATGGTGACCACGTCCAGAAACTCGTCCTCATCCAGGTGCTGGCCGGTCCGGGTCAGCCCCCGGGCCAGATACATGTGCAGAACCTCGTCGCAGAAGCCGGGGGAAGCCAATATGCAGCCCATGTAGGTCCACTCCGCCGCTTCCAGGCCTGTCTCCTCGCTCAGCTCCCGCTTCGCCCCCAGCAGCCGGTCCTCCTCCGCGCCGTGGTCCAGCTTCCCGGCGGGCAGCTCCAGCAGCAGCTGCTGGATGGGATACCGGTACTGCCGCACCAGATAGACGGTGTTGTCCTCATCCAGGGCCAGCACCGCCACCCCGCCCGGGTGGTAGACCACCTCCCGGGCGGCCAGCGCGCCGTCGGGCAGGCGGGCCTGGTCCAGGGCCACCTTGATGATTTTACCCTCAAAAATCGTCTCGCTGCTTACCATCTGTTCCCGTAAATCCATGGCGAATTCCTCCTAAATTGGCGTCAATTGAAGTTAGTATACCACAAACTGACTTTTTCGTAAAGAGATACCAGGACATCCAGGCGTAATTTCGCAAAAATAGCCCCATGAGGGTGGGCGGAAACATGTTCCCCCGTTTTTTTTCATATAAATCTATCACGCCGGACCTCCCCACGGGAGGAATATTTTAAAATTGAGGAGTGATCGATCATGGGGAACACACGGGAACAGGTAAAAATCTTTTTCATAGGAAAAAAGTGGTGGACAGCGGCCCTCTGTCTGTGCGTGGCGGCGGCCATGTTCTATGTGGTCAACTACCCCGCGGCCGTAGGGGCCTCGGCGGCGGCCCGCCAGCTGCCCATCTACTGCGTCCAGCGGGACCAGAAGCTGGTATCCATCAGCTTCGACGCCGCCTGGGGCAACGAGGACACCCAGCAGCTCATCGACATCCTGGGGCAGTACCAGGTCCCAGCCACCTTTTTTATCGTGGGGGAGTGGGTGGACAAATACCCCGAGTCGGTCAAGGCCCTTCACGACGCGGGCCATGAGGTGATGAACCACTCCAACACCCACGCCCACTACCCCCAGCTCTCCGCCGGCGAGGTGGTGGCCGACCTGAACGCCTGCAACGACAAGATCGAAAAGATCACCGGCGTCCGGCCCACCCTGGTCCGCCTGCCCTACGGCGACTACGACGACAACTCGGTAAACGCCGTGCGGTCCATCGGCATGGAGCCCATCCAGTGGGA
>JAAWNI010000229.1 GCA_022798855.1 Lawsonibacter sp.
CCCCGGCCCCACACCAGCGTGTCCGAGTGTATGCCTGAGCTGCGCTGAGCCAAAGAAAGGGGCGTTTCGCCTTGATCTATCGGGATATTACCCGGGAGCAGCTGGTGTCCCTGGTCACCCAGGCGGTGAAGGCCCAGCTGCGCCCGCAAAGCCGCCAGGTCCCCGTGGGCGTCTCCATGCGGCACATACACCTCAGCCGCCGGGAAGTGGACGCCCTCTTTGGGCGCACCTACCAGCTCACCCCCCTGCGGCCCCTGAGCCAGCCCGGCCAGTTCGCCTGCCAGGAGTGCCTGGATGTGATCGGACCCAAGGGCGTGCTGCATAGGGTGCGCATCCTGGGGCCGGAGCGGCCGGAGGCCCAGGTGGAGCTGGCCCAGACCGACTGCCGGACCATCGGCGTCCAGGCCCCGGTGCGGCCCAGCGGCCGGGTGGAGGGGACCCCCGGCGTGCTGCTCCAGGGCCCCCGGGGGGTGCTCAGCCTGTCCCAGGGGGTCATCATCGCCGACCGGCACCTGCACATGAGCACCGCCCAGGCCCAGGCCTTCGGCCTGTCCGATGGCGACGTGGTCCGGGTGGAGGTCGGCGGGGGAAAGCCCGGCGTTTTAGACGGCGTCCTGGTCCGGGCGGGGGGCAAGTATGAGCTGGACCTCCACCTGGACACCGACGACGCCAACGCCTTCCAGCTGAAACAGGGCCAGCTGGTAACGGTTCTGGAATAGGAGGGGAACAACCATGATTCTTGGCACTGTGAAAGGAACGGTATACTCCACCCGGAAGATGGAACAGCTGGTGGGCTATAAGTTCCTGCTGGTGGAGCCCATGTACGGCAGCAAAAAGGAGCTGATCGTGGCGGGCGACACCTTAGGCGCGGGGGTGGGCGAGCTGGTGCTGGTCACCACCGACGAGACGGTCCAGCACGGCCTGGACCACCCCTCGCCCATCGACGCCTTCATCGTCGGCATTGTGGACAACCCGCCGGTGATGGGAAAGTGAGGCACACATGAAAATCATTGTCATCGGCAGCGCCGCGGCGGGGGTGTCCGCCGCCCTCCGCCTGTCCGCCGGGGAGAAAGGGGCCCAGACCACCGTCTATGAGGCGGGGGCCTTCCACTCCTGCGGCGCCGGGGGGCTGCCCTACTATCTGTCCGCCGGACTGCCCGAGCTCCACGCCGCCATCCAGGGCAAGGAGCGGGAGCTGGCCGCCCAGAACGTTGCCGCCCGCCTGCGCTGCCAGGTGGAGCGCATCGACCCCCAGGCCCGCCAGATCACCGTCCGGGACCTGGCCGCCGGCCAGGCCTTCACCGACCGCTATGACAAGCTGGTTGTGGCCACCGGGGCCGCGCCCCAGATACCCCAGGTGCCGGGGTGCCGCCGGGTGGGGGTCCAGACCCTGAACAGCGTGGAGGACCTGATTTTCCTCAAGGAGTATCTGCGCACCCCCTACGTCCAGGACGTGGTGGTCCTGGGCGGGGGCTGGGAGGGGCTGGAGCTGGCGAAAGCGGTGCTGAAGCTGGGCCGGAAGGTCCGGATCATCACCGACAGCCCCCAGATTCTGCCCGGGCTGGACCCGGAGGTGGGCCAGCGGGTCCAGCAGGCCCTGGAGGGGGAGGGCGTCCAGCTCTCCCTGGGGGAGGCGGTCCGGGCCTTCCCCGGCCGGACCTACGTGGAGCAGGTGCAGACCAGCCGGGGGAGCTACCCCTGCGACCTGTGCCTTGTGGCCGGCAGCCTGGCCCCCAACACCGGCCTGCTGGCCGCCATCGGGGCGGAGCTGGCCCCCGGCGGGGCGGCCCTCATCGACTCCAATCTGGAGACAAGCGTCCCCAACGTCTGCGCCGCGGGGGCCTGCGCCGTGAGCCGGGAGGGCTCCCTCCACAGCGGCAGCGTCCGGGTGGGGGGGCTGGAGATCGCCCGCACCGGCCTGACCGAGGCGGAGGCCAAACAGGCGGGCCTGCGGGTGAGGAGCGCCACCGCCAGCGGCCGGGACCGGCCGGGCGTCTGCCCCAACCCCCAGGAGATCACCATCAAGCTGGTCTACGAAGCCAGCACCCGTCAGATCGTGGGGGCCCAGGCCTGGGGCGGCAAAAATGTGTCCACCCGGGTCAACGCCATCGCGGTGGCCATCCGGGCGGGCATGACGGCGGACGCCCTGAGCCAGGTGGACTTTGTCTACTCCTCCTGCACCAGCTCCATCTGGGACCCCATCCAGGTGGTGTGCGGCCAGGCCAGGTGAGGGCGCGCCATGGAGCGGATGAACGGAGTAAAAACCAGCCTTTTCGGCCGGGGGGCCATCCAGCTGCTGGGCCCGGAGCTGCGGCGGATGGAGGTGGGCCGGGCCCTGGTGGTCACGGACCGGTTCCTCTATGAGTCGGGGGCGGCGGCCCGTGTGGGGGAGGTTCTCTCCCAGGCCGGGGTGGAATACGCGGTGTTCTATCAGGTCCAGCCCAACCCCACCGTCCAGGTGGTGGAGGACTGCGCCGCCGCCATCCGGGGCCTGTCCGCCCAGCTGCTGGTGGCGCTGGGGGGCGGCAGCGCCATAGACACCGCCAAGGCCGCCGCAATTCTGGCCGCCAACGGCGGACGGCTGGAGGACTATGAGGGGGAAAACAAGTCCAGTGTCCCCGGCGTGCCCATCGCGGCGGTGAACACCACCGCCGGCACGGGCAGCGAGTGCACCGATTTCTATATCGTCACCGACCCGGTCCGCCGGACCAAGCTGGCCATGGTGGATGTCAACTGTATGGTGTCCATCGCCGTCAACGACATCGACTTTATGATGTCCATGCCCCCGGGGCTCACCGCCGCCACCGGCATGGACGCCCTGACCCACGCCATAGAAGCGGTGCTGTCCCGGGGGGCATCTCCGCTGACCGACAAGGACGCCCTGTGGGCGGTGGAGCAGATTGTCCGGTATCTGCCCCGGGCCGTGGCCGACGGCGGGGACGAAGAGGCCCGGTCCATGATGGCTTACGCTGAGTACGCCGCCGGCATGGCCTTCTCCAACGCGGGGCTGGGCATGGTCCACGCCATGGCCCACGCCCTGGGCGGGCGGTACAACCTGCCCCATGGGGTGTGCAACGC
>JAAWNI010000230.1 GCA_022798855.1 Lawsonibacter sp.
CTGCATGACCGCCTGGATGCCGTCCATGATATACTGGGTATCCTCCAGGAAACAGCGGTTGTCCGAGGTGATATAGGGCTCGCACTCGGCGCCGTTGATGACCAGAACGTCGATCTCGTCCAGGTTCTTGGGGGCCAGCTTCACCGCCGTGGGGAAGCCCGCGCCGCCCAGGCCCACCAGGCCGCTGGCCCGGACGGCGTCCTGGAAGGACTTGAGATCGGTGACGGTGGGGGGGGCGACGGCGGGGTCCACCTTCTGCTCTCCGTCGGGAATAATCACGACCGCCGTCTGGGGGGCGCCGTTGGGGGCGGTGATGGTGATGATCCCGTCCACCTTGCCGGACACGCCGGAGTGGATGTCGGCGGAGACAAAGCCCCCCGCTTTGCCCACTACAGTACCCACATAGACCTGGTCGCCCTTGGCCACCGCGGGGGCGGCGGGGGCGCCGATGTGCTGGCCCATGGACAGGACGATCTTGGAGGGCAGCGGCATTTTCACGGTTTCCAGATTGGAAGTCCGCTTTTCATGGGGGACCTGCGCTCCCTGCGCAGATCGTTTGAGAAATTTGCTCATTTAAGTTTTCGACCTCCCTATAACTTGCTGGGATAGCGCAGCCCGCCTCTTCTTCGCCCTCTCCCGGGCGGGCCGCGGCTGCCATGTCTGACCCGTTCAGACACAGGGCAAAGCCCGCCGGTTTTGATATCTGTAAAAACCGCCGGCTCTGCTGGCGACAAATATGATACACCCCTTTGGGGGAAATTGCAAGTTATTTCATCCCATTCCCCTCCCCTTTCGCCAAAAATTTTTCTTCCCTGCCCGATTTTCTTTCTCTGTCTGAATTTTCCCCGCCTTTTGGGGCGCGGCGGTGCGGGCCGCGGGTTCCGGACGCAGGAAAAGGGCGCGGAGATGCCCTCCGCGCCCCAGTCCGGTCTGTACGAATTCAGCAGCCGCAGCCATTGTTGCAGCCGCAGTTGTTGTTGCAGCAGCAGTTATTGCCGCTCCAGCCGCCGCAGCCACACAGAATGATGATCAGCAGAATGATCCACAGGCAGCTATTGCCGCCCCAGCCGTTATTGCAGCACCCCATATTGAGTACCTCCTGATTTATGAATTTTAAGAGGGCTTTCTGCCGCTCTCAATTTCATCATATGGCGCAGGAGCTCGATGGGTGCCCGCCATCATAAAATTTTCTCGCAGAAGGCCCGCAGCATGGTGGCCATCTCCGCCCGGGAAGCCCCCCGCTGGGGCTCCAGAGTGACGCGGCCGCCGTTGTCCGCCCCGCTGACGATCCCCTGGCCCACCGCCCAGGACATGGCGGCCTGGGCCCAGCTGCTGAGCTTGCCCACATCCCCGTAGCCCGACAGGTCGGCTCCCGCCGCCATGGGCTTGTTCAGGTACTTGGACGCGTAGTTATACAGCATCAGCACGGTCTGCTCCCGGGTGACTTCGCCGTTGGGGGAGAACAGCCCGTCCCCCACCCCCGAGGCGATCCCCCGGCCGGTTCCCCACAGGACGGCGCTGGTGTACCAGTCCCCGTTGGGCACGTCGGCAAAGGGGGAGCTGCCCGTCTGGCCGGGGGAGCCGGCCAGGCTGTACAGCACCGTCATCAGCATGGCCCGGTTCATCCGCATCTCCGGGGCAAAGTGGCCGGCGTCCACCCCGGAAAACAGGCCCTTCTCATAGGCGTAGCCCACCGGCTCGTAAAACCAGTCGATCTGGCTTACATCATAAAAGGGGGTGTGCTTGTCCTTCCCGGCGGACAGGGCATAGCTGCCCTGGACCCCCAGGGCGGCTTGCCCCGAGCGGACGGTCACGGTGGCGGCGGTGTCCTCCCCCACCAGGTAGCGGTGGTTGGGGGACAGCCGCCCGCCGGAGGGCACCTCCGCCCCGGTGGTGACGTCCACCACCGCCCCGTTGTGGGCCAGACTGGCGTAGCCCTCCAGCATCAGCACGCCGGAGCCGGTGGACAGGGTGATCGCCTGGCCGTCCGTCCACTGGCGGCGCTGGAGGGTTTCGCTGTAGCTGCCGGAAAGGACCCCTCCGCCGTGGAGGGCGTCCAGCTGGCCCTTCGCCCGGTCATAGACCTCCTGCAAGGCCTGGTTGGCCTTCTCCTCCCCCGCCTGGACGGCTTTGGGGAAAAAGGTGCTTTGGAGATAGCTGCGGGAGATCAGGCTGTCCTCTGAGGAAGCGGCGTAGGCCCCCCCGGCCAGCAGGCCAAGGACAAGAATCAGCCCCAGGGGGCGCAGATATTTTTTCATGTGAGTTCCTCCTCGGGTCCTTCCCGCTGGGAGATCATATAGCTCAGGGCCAGAAGGCTGTCGGAGAAGTGGACGGCTTCCACCACCACCTCCCGGCTGGCGCAGGTGATCTCATAGTTGGTAAAATTCCAGATGCCCTTCACTCCGGCGTTTACCAGCCGGTCGCCCATCTCCTGGGCGGCGGCGATGGGCACCGTCAGCAGGCCCACATCCACCCGGTGGGCGGAAAAAAACTCCTCCAGCCCGTCGGCGTGGTAGACCGGCACGCCGGCAATCTCCGTACCCACCACCGCCGGGTTGACGTCGAAGGCGGCCAGAAGCCGGAAGCCGTTGCCGGAAAAGCGGAAATTCTTGATGATGGCCCGGCCCAGGTTGCCCGTGCCCAGCACCACCAGGGTGTGCCCCCGGCCGATCCCCAAAATCCCGCCGATCTCCTCTTTCAAGCTGTCCACCTTATAGCCGTAGCCCTGCTGGCCAAACCCGCCGAAACAGAACAGGTCCTGCCGGATCTGAGAGGCGGTCAGCCCCATGGACCTGCCCAGGGCGCTGGAGGAGATGCGCACCACCCCGGCTTCCTGTAACTCAGACAGCTGGCGGTAGTATCGGGGCAGCCGCCGGATCACCGCAGTGGACACCTTTGTATTTCGTTTCATGGTTTCGCCCCGTTTCTTCTTGTACCCATTTATAGCAATCATCAGAATTGCTGGCAAATGTAGGGCGGGACGACCTCGGCCCGCCGTCCTGCCGCAAACGGCGCGCCGGGTCGTCGCGCCCTACGGA
>JAAWNI010000231.1 GCA_022798855.1 Lawsonibacter sp.
GCTCCGTAGGGCGCGGCGACCCGGCGCGCCGTTTGCGGCAGGACGGCGGGCCGAGGTCGTCCCGCCCTACATTTGCCAGCAATTCTGATGATTGCTATAATTCAGCTGATCTCGTCTGTAATTTGAAAGATGACCTTGCGCTCCCTGGAGTCGATTTCGCAGGTCATAGCGTAGTAGGTTCTTTCAATACGGATGCGGCCGTTTTCCGTCAGGCTGAGCAGCACCAGGGCGGTCCGGTCGCCGTCAATGACAACCGCTGTCGTTCCGTCGCAGACAATCCTGTACTTCCGTGGAAATTCCAGAGTCCAATCACCCAGCTGAAAAATAAAACCGTTCATCATAAACCCCCTTTCGGCGGCGCGTGATTCATTCATCGCTAAAGAAGGCCTTTTTGCGGAGCAAAGGACTGGGGGGGTCCGTTCTGCCGATGCGTACCGGTCAACGGAACCCCCGCCGCTTCGCGGCCCTCCCCCTTTTGGCAAGGGGGCATTTTTATGTACTTATTCCTTCTCCTGCTCCGGTTCGGGGCTCAGCTTCTCCACCAGAGCCCACTCCACCCGGCGGTCGCACAGCTCCTCCACCTGGATGCGCAGGCCCAGGGCCTCCACAACGGGGCGGCTGCCGTCCTCCGGGATGACCGACAGCTGGGAGAAGACCAGTCCGCCCAGGGTGTCGTAGTCAATCTCCTCGTCTTCGGGGAGCTCAAAGCCCATGGCCTCGGCCAGCTCCTCCAGGTCGGCGGAGCCGGACACCCGCCAGCGATCCCCCTCCAGCTGGATGATCTCCTGCTCCTCCTGGGGGTCAAATTCGTCGTAGATATTGCCCACCAGCTCCTCCAGAAGGTCCTCCAGGGTGACCAGTCCGCTGGTGCCGCCGTACTCGTCCACCACCAGGGCCATGTGGGTCTTCTTGCCCTGCATATCCCGGAAGAGGACGTCGGCGGCCACCGTCTCCGGGACGAAATAGGCCGGACGGAGCAGCTCTTTCAGGGGGAGGGGGTTGGGCTGATGGAAGTTGAGCAAGTAGTCCCGGGTGGACAGCACCCCTAGGATATCGTCCGCGTCCTCGCCGTACACCGGGAAGCGGGACAGGCCGGACTGGCGGATGGCGTCCAGGATCTCGCCTTCCTCCGCGCCGGCGGAGAGGCTGACCATGTCGGTGCGGTGGACCATCACGTCCTTGGCGGTGGTGTTGTCGAACTCGAAGACGTTCTCAATGAACTCCTTCTCGTTGCTCTGGATGGCTCCGGACTCCTCGCCCTCCTCCACCATCGCCATGATGTTGTCCTCAGAGACTTGGTCCTTGCGGTGCAGCAGCTTTAAAATGGGACGCCAAAGCAGCTGAATGATATTGACGCACAGGCTTACCATAAACAACGGCAGCCATATTGGGCCCTCGGGCACAGAAATGACCTCCTTCAAAGGCTGAAAATATATGGATGCTCCTATACCATAGCATAAAAAGGCGGTGATTGCAAGGGGTATGGCGGTTTTTCACATGCCCGGCCCATAAGAAGCTGTGTTGTATGGAATTTTTCACTGGGGCAGAGATTTTCAGGGTGCAATTTTCCGGAAAGTGTGGTACACTTGGTATTATCATCCCAACATTTCCCCGGGGGCTGGCGGGCTTCCGGGGGGGGGCGGGCCGCCGCGCCCGCGTCAGGAGAGAGGGGGATGCTGCGTGCCGCAGCTCTATGAAAGAATGCGGGAGCACGTCATTGAGGGGCTTACCTTTATCAAATGGCTGTTGTACTCCTGCCTGATCGGCGTAATCGTGGGACTGGTGGCGGTGGCCTTTCACGAGGGCATCAACTGGGCTTCCCAGACCCGGGGGGGACACCCCTGGGTCATCTTCCTGCTCCCCCTGGGGGGCATGGCCATCGTGCTGCTCTACCGGGTGTGCGGCATGGAGAAGGACCGGGGCACCAATCTGGTGCTGGTGGCGGTGCGGGACGCGGAGCGGCTGAAGCTGCGCACCGCCCCCCTGATCTTCCTGTCCACCATCATCACCCATCTGGTGGGCGGCTCCGCCGGCCGCGAGGGGGCGGCCCTCCAGCTGGGGGCCTCCCTGTCCGCCTATATTGGCCGCAAGCTCCGCCTGGACGAGAAGGACGGGCGGACGGTGGTGATGTGCGGCATGGCCGCCGCCTTCTCCGCCCTGTTCGGCACCCCGCTCACCGCCGCCGTCTTCGCCATGGAGGTGGTGACGGTGGGCCGGATGTACTATGCCGCCATCGTCCCCTGTCTGGCCTCCTCCCTGTCTGCGGTGCTGACCGCCCAGCGCTTCGGCCTGCATATCGAGGACGGCTACCCGGTGTCGGACGCCATCGAGCTGGACCCCGCCACCATCTTCCAGGTGGCCGCCCTGGGCCTGCTGTGCGCGGGGCTGTCCGTCGTCTTCTGCAAGGCCATGCACACCGCCCCCAAGCTCTATGGAAAATACCTCCCCAACCCGCTGGTCCGGGCGGCTGTGGGCGGCGGGCTGGTGCTGGCCCTCACCCTCCTGGCCGGGGCTCAGACCTACAACGGGGCCGGGGACGGCGTCATCCGCCAGCTGCTGGCCGGCGGCACCATCCCCGAGGCATTTTTGCTGAAAATCCTCTTCACCGCCCTCACCCTGGGGGCGGGGTTCCGGGGCGGCGAGATCGTCCCCGTCCTCTTCACCGGCTGCGCTTTCGGCACCTGGGTGGGGCCCATGCTGGGCCTGCCCCATGGCTTCTCCGGGGCGCTGGGCATGGCGGCGGTCTTCTGCGGGGCCACCAACTGCCCCCTCACCTCCGTCCTGCTGGCCTACGAGCTCTTCGGCGGGGTGGGCCTGCCCCTCTACGCCCTTTGCTGCGGGGTGTCCTACATGCTGTCCGGCTACCACGGCCTGTACAGTGAGCAGAAGATCATCTACTCCAAATTCAAGCCCGAGTGGGTGGACAAAAAAGCGGAGTAAGAACCTGTATTCATAATCGAAAATGCTGGATGGACAAGGAATTTTGCCGCCCTGCAAGGCAAAAAATCACAGGAATCCTTTGTGGATTTCAAGATTTT
>JAAWNI010000258.1 GCA_022798855.1 Lawsonibacter sp.
GTTCACTTGCGGACGAACATACAAGGTAAGTAACTTTTCCGATTTTATGCTCCGTTGTGGTAACGGGCGTTTGGTTTTGCGTCAAAGAAAATCCCCCTTGCCGTCAATGAAACCGTGGACACAGGCTCGGTCATAGCTGGCCTTGTTCCAGTTCTTTACGAACACCTGGGCGCTGGGCTGGGGACAGCCCACGGAGTGGAGCATGAGGCCCTTTACCGTGATCTTCCTGCCAGCGGTGTAGCAGGGGTTCTTGGTGAGGATGGACTCTACCAGTTTCATTCCCCGCCACCGCCCTTCTCCGCCCGGTCATGGAGCTGCTCCAGCACAGCCTTCAGCTTCTCTGGTACAGGCAGGCCCAAGTGGGCTGCGTTCTCCAGCAGGGACACACCCTCATTGGACAGGTAGAAAAAGATGATGGCGGTACGCAGGACGCTCCCGGTGCCAATGACCTCCACATCGAGGATGTTCGCCACCCCCACCAGAAAGAAGATCAGCACCTTCCGGCAGATGCCGCGAAAGCCCACCTCGCTGGACAGCTTCTGGTCGCTGATGGCGCACATGACCCCGGTGATGTAGTCCACCGCAGCGAACATCACCAGGGCGATGAGCAGGCCGTCACAGCCACCCAGGAAGTAGCCCAACCAGCCGCCCACGGCGGCGAACACCATCTGGATTGTGTTCCAGAACTCTTTCATAGAAAATCCCTCCGTTTCAAAAATGTGTATAATAAAAGGCCATCCGCCAAGCGGCGGACAGCCCTTCATCCGTTATTCGGGTTAGGTCGATCTGGCCTTGATATAGGCGGGGATGCCGTCCTTGCTCATGACCGGGAGCCACGCACCCTCGCCGGAGAAATCCATCAGCCCATCAAACAGGAGCTTGCAGACCACAGGAACACCAGCGGTGTTGAAGCCGCTGATGTAGAGAGCATTCTCGCCGGGGAGATAGGTGATGCAGCCGTTCTTCGCGATCAGCCCCAGGAGTCCCATCGTGTCGATATAGCCCCAGCCGCCAGTGGCCAGTTTGGAGCCGAACAGCAGCCCGGTCCCCACGAAAATAAACCACATGGACTGCTCCGCCACATAGCACACGGAGTCGGTGAACAGCACCGCTCTTGAGGGGAGTTTGATGTTGATGTCCCTCCACTCCGGCAGCGTCCCGCCGTTGTACCGCCCGTGCATCAGCGTGACCTTTCGGTCAACGAGGTCTACGTTGTAGAGGTACTCATTGTTGGCCCCGGCGGGGAGCGTGATCATCTGCGGGATGTAATCCTCCCCAAAGAATTTCTGGATGTATTTTCCTCTGGCATCCTTCTCGATTGCAGTCTCCATGTTGGTGTAGCTTGTGAAGGAGTAGTAGGGGTCGCTTTCCGGGGTACCATACAGCGATTGCGGCAGCGACCCAATACTGAACCAGAACTTCATTCCGTATGAGTTGCCGTCAGAAACACCCAGAAAACGGGAGGCATAGATGGCCTCGTTCTGATTTTTCACTGAGAAACCCAACTTAGCCGCCAGCCGTGAGGTATAGGTCTTGCTAATGCTGCCACTGTAAGCGTTACAATACCCTTGACCAATCGCTGCTGAAGTTGAGTATTCCCCGGCTTTCCAAGTGATGTAGTAAACATAAGAGTCATTCATCAGGAGAGCCATCATCTTGGTGCCACCCACATCTACCACATAGGGGATGGTGTACTGATTTGCCGTCTGCGTGACCCTGTTGCTAACATAGGTCGTGACCGCTGTCATTTTGATAGAGGTTTCCGTACCGCTGAACGACACCAGCTCGAACAAGAGAATCTTCGTCTGTGTTCCGCCAATCTGCGTCAGGTATAAGGAACCGCCGCAGATAGAGAGATACACCGGGCTTGCTCCAGACAGAGCCTCCGCGCCAGTCACAGGGATGGTCTTGGCTGTGCCAGTGGGCGGGACGCAGACCAGCAAATGGGCGTCCACCAAATAGGCCCAGATGGAGCCGTTGAACACGCAAGTGTTGGTGATGGCTCCGGCCTTGTCTGCGGTATAGGCTGTCTTGAGGTCTTGCACTGTGGGCTGCTTGGTCCCCAGCAAGGCCACCAGCTCCGGGTAATCGTCCTCGCTGACAAAGCTGCCATCGCATTTGAGCCAATCATCGCCCATATCCGGCGCAGCACTGTAGCGGATGGACCCCACCGGCTGGATATCCTCGGCCTTGAGATTCAGTTCCTCCCGCAAATCTTCAATGTCGCCCTCCAAACCAGCGATGCTGGTTTCGGTGTCGGTGAGCAGGTCCTTCAGAATGTCCAACTCGCCCACCACATCGCGGGCGGTGAACACGCAGGAGCCGTCCTGCACCTGATCGCCCACTTCGGCGATGCCCAGATAGTCCAGCGGCTCCGTGGCAGCGGTCACGCCTTGGGTGGTGCAGTAGAGCGTCACCCAGCCGGGAGCGTTCTTGCAGGTCACGAAGTCGCCCTTGAAGTATTCGGTGGAGCGCAGGAGTGTACTGGCCCCGCCGCTGCCGGAGGCCCCGGTGATCTTCTCGAAGGTCGCATCCAGATTGGTGATGCCCGTCCGGGTCACACCGAAGGTCGCCAGCTCCAGATCATAGGCGGTGTTGTTGTAGTTCACGTCCTCGTCCCCGGTCAGGTCGGTCAGCACCGAAGCCGTCTCGGTCAAAAGCTGGATCGGCTCGTCTGCGTTGGAAAGGTCCATGTGGATATACAGCCGCCCTTGGAGGGTGCCGGAGCCGCTGTTGAGGATGACGCCGACTTCGCAATCGTACACCTCGAAGAACCGCCCCTTTATCATGCCGAAGCCCTGGGACACATGGAGGACGTTGCCCCTGGCGTAGGTGATGTTGCAGCCTTTGAAAATACCGTTGGTGCCGATGACCGTCTGCTGGATGATGGCATCGTCCAGCGGGGTCACGCTGCCGCCGCGAAAGGTTTTCAAAACGATGTTATTAGCCATTGCCGCTCCTCCTGAGTATTTTTGTGAGGTCCAGCCGGACGGTGCCAAACACCAGCTTGGTGTTCTTCCCG
>JAAWNI010000232.1 GCA_022798855.1 Lawsonibacter sp.
AGGTCTTCATCGTTGTAGCAGGCGTCATAGCCCAAGCTGTTGGCCAGAATAACGCCAATGGGGACCAGGGCCACAACAGGGTTGGCGAACACGCCAGCGGCGCCGCCCACAGACATAAACGCCATAACCAGAAGAACCAACACCTTGGTGTTCAGGCGCTTGTTGCTGGCGATTTTTCCAAAGGCGGCCTCGATAGAGCCGCTCTTCTGCAGCACCTCGACAGCGCCGCCGCAGAACATAATCATAAACATCAGCTTGGCGGACTTATAGAAGCCCTGTACCACAGCCATCAGCAGCGCCCAGGGGCCCTGAGGCGTGCTTTCCACTACATGGTAGGTGCCCGCGATGACTTTATTCAGACTGCCCACCTGCTCGGTATCATATTCGCCGGCTGGAACAATCCAGGTCATCACGGCGCAAAAAACCATCAGCATAAACAACAGAGCGCATGTGGTGGGAATTTTAATGCCTTTTTTCTTTTCCATAGATGTTCTCCTCTCTAATTCGAAAAATATGCCCAGGCTGTCTCTTCCGTTTATCCTCCCTTCTATTTATGAGATACAAAAGTGGAGCGGGCGGCGCTCCAAACTTTGTCACTTCAAATAGTCCGCTGCGTACTGGGCCATAACCGCGGCCCCTACAGCGACCGCTTCCTCAGAGAAAATATTTTTAGGATTGTGCAGGCCGATACGGGTCTGGGGGTCCTCAGTCCCAGTACCCACCCGGAACTGCGCTCCAGGCATCATCTGAGAGAAGAGGGCGAAGTCATCCGAACCAGGCGAGGGGGTAGGGATATTGTAGATATGCTCCTCGCCTAAAACTGTGCCAGCCGCGGCGCGCAGGCGGTCAATGACCTCAGCGTGGTTGAGCAGGCAGGGAATCCCCTCCTGAATGTCCACGATTGCCTTGGCCCGCATGGCCTCGCAGGAGCAGGCGGCTACCCGGCGGATAGCGTCCCACATCTTGCGCCGCCCCTCCTCGTTAAACGCCCGAAGGGTGCCGCCCAGCTTGACCTCGGTCGGGATAACGTTGTTGGCCACACCGCCCTGGATGGTGCCAAAGGTAAGCACCGCAGGCTGAACCGCGGGGTTTTCCCGGGAAACCACTGTTTGCAGCTGGGTGAGCATGTAGGCGCTGGAGATGATTGGATCGACACAGCGGTATGGGTGCGCGCCATGCCCGCCGTGGCCCACCACATTGATATTGATTGTGTCAGTGGAGGCGTTGGCCGGCCCAACAATCAGGCCGACGGTCCCCACGTCAATCTCAGGAGAACAGTGGAACCCGATAATACAGTCACATTTGGGCTCCAGCTCCATTATGCCAGCGGCAATGACGCTTTTGGCTCCAGTCCCGATCTCCTCAGCCGGCTGGAAAATCAGGCGGACATTGCCCGCCAGCTCCTCCCGCATGTCCTGGAGAACCCGGGCGGTGAGCAGCAGGCTGGCGCAGTGAATATCATGCCCGCAGGCGTGCGCGCTGCCATTGACGCTGGCGCACGGCAGCCCAGTCTCTTCCACCAGGGGGAGCGCGTCAATATCCTCTCGGATGCCTACCGTCTTCCCTGGCCTGCCTCCCCTGATGATTGCGGTCAACCCGGTCTTCACACCATCCAACTCCTGAATCTCTATGCCATAGCTGGTGAGCTCCCGGCGGATCAGCTCAGTAGTCTGAAACTCCTGATAGCCCAATTCTGGGTTTTTGTGCAGCTCACAACGCATCTCTATTGCGTGTGGCGCGTATGCCTGAACCAACTCTTTGACCGTTTTCATATGCTTTCCTTCTCCTTTTTGTGTAATTGCCCGCTCTGCATTTTAAGACTTTAATCTGATAAAAACATTTTAAATGCACCGCGTTGAAATGTAAAATGCCAATTTTGTACCGAGGTATAGCTCGCAGGCTATGCCGGTCCGGCACCATGCATTTTGGGGAATACCTGTTATCCGCCCTTTGATATGTGGCGGGGCGCTGCCCCGCCGCTTTTTCCATTCCGTAGGAAAAATTTAAGAAATTTTCTACAAAAAAGAGGGAAAAGCAAAAAGAATCTTGATATAATGTCTGTAAGCCGATTACCCGCAAGATCAAAGGGTATGGACTGTGACGCCGCCCTCCAGTTTTATGAGCGCACCTTCCGCAGCCACATGGACACCATCATCCTGCTCCCCCTTCTGCTGGTGTTCGCCGGCCCGTTTTACGTTTATCTCCGCTGGCTGACCCGATATTTTGAGAACATCAGAAGGGGGATGGACACACTGTTTCGAGATGCGCCGGGAGAAATCTCTCTGCCGCCGGAGCTGCTTCCCATTGAGCGGAAGATGAATCTGGTGAAGCACACCATAGGACGGCAAAAGAGCGATATGCTCCTGGCCGAGCAGAAGAAAAATGGCCTGCACGGCGGGATAATCCCCAGAGAGAAGCTGGAGCGAATTTTTGAGCAGTTTTACAGGCTGGACACGGGGCGCGGCTCCAGCGGGGCCGGACTGGGTCTGGCTACCGCCAAGCAGATCATCACGCTCCACAAGGGGGCGATTGCGGCGGAGAGCGAGGGCGGGGTGGCGGTCTTTACGGTGGCGCTTCCCATGGTGAAGTGGCGAGATTGGAGGAAACGTAAATGGACGTGCAAGCCTTTTGGATAGTGATTGGCACATACAACCAACATACGATAGCCGCGCAGGCTGTGTTGCTGGTGTTCCTCGTTTGTTCAGTTATACTGTCCTATCAGCGAAAAAATCCATGGATGGCAAAATTCGCGCTGGGCATCGCGAATCTGTTTATTGGCATCGTATTTTTTGCCTGGTATGGGACGGAGCCGATTCAAAAATACTTTGCCCTTCCTCTGTATTTGCTCTGCGGCGGCCTTTTTTAGGGTCAATCCCAAATTCTGTGTAAACTCCATTGGGGGAGCAAATAGAGCAAAATTTATTTAGGGCGGTAGCCGTAGAATCGGGCTGCTGCCATGTTAA